>DATLGW010000759.1:0-5450 GCA_035540315.1 Burkholderiaceae bacterium
ACAGCAGGCGCAGCGCGCTCGGATCGCCCGCGCGCTCGACGGCGCCGGCCGCCGGCCAGCACCGCGCAAGCAGGCCGCGGACGGAATCGCGCAGCATCACCCGCTCGGCGTCGCTCGGGAGCGCAGCCTGTTGCCCGCCGGCCGGTTGCGAGTCGCAGGCCGCTGCATCGGCCGCGCCAGGCGGCGTCGCGGCGGGCGAGCGCCCCGCCGCGGTCGAGTCGGCTACGTCCGACATTGCCGCGCCTTGCGCGTCAATCGATCTTGATTCCGCTTTCGCGGATCACAGTGCCCCAGCGCTTGGCCTCGTCGGCGATTCGCTCGCGCAGCTGCTCGGGCGTGCTGGTGACGGCGGTCAGACCGAAGCCGTTCAGCCGGGCCTGCATCTCTGGCGTTGCCAGCGCCTTGTTCAGCGCCCGGTTCAGCCGATCGACGGCCTGCGCCGGCGTGCCGGCCGGCGCGAGCAGCGCGAACCACGATTCGGCCTGAAAGCCGGGCAGCACCGAGGAGACGGTCGGCGTCTGGGGCGACAACGGCCAACGTTCGGCTGTGCCGACGGCAAGCAGCTTCAGCTTGCCGGCCTGGATGTGGCTGGTCATTGCGCCCGACGGCGACGTGATCAGCAGCTTGACCTCGCCGGCCAGCACTGCGTTCACCGTCGGACCCTGCCCCTTGTAGGGCACGTGGACCATGTCGAGCCCGGCCGCGCGGCGAAACAACTCCGACGACAAGTGACCGAACGAGCCCGGCCCGGCGCTCGCATACTCGATTTTTCCGGGGTTCTTGCGCGCATAGTCGATGAAGCCCTTCAGGTCGTTCGCCGGCACTTCGGCATTGATGACGACCACCATCGGCGAATTCGCGACCATCCCGATCGGCGCGAAATCGCGGACTCCGTCGTAGCCTGCGTCCTTTTGCAGCACCGGCGTCGTCGCGACCAGGCCGTTGTTGATGAACACGAGCGTGTAGCCGTCGGCGGGCGCGCGCGCCGCCTCCTTCATCGCGATCGCGCCGCCGGCACCGGCCTTGTTCTCGACGACGATCGGTTGGCCCAGCTCTTCCTGCATCGGGCCCTGCAGCGCGCGCGCCATGATGTCGGTCGTGCCGCCCGCCGCATACGGGATCAGCAGCTTGATCGGGCGGGCCGGGTAGCTCTGCGCGAGCGCTCCGGCGGTGACGCCGCACAGCACGGCGGCAGTGGCGAGTCCGAACAGTCGCTTCATTCGATTCCTCCTTTGAAGTTCACGCGAGCAGATGTCGCGCAATCACGATCCGCTGGATCTGATTGGTGCCTTCGAAGATCTGGTTGATCTTCGCGTCGCGCATCATGCGCTCCACCGGGAAGTCCTTCACGTAGCCGTAGCCGCCGAAGATCTGCACGGCGTCGGTCGCGACCTTCATCGCGACGTCGCTGGCGAAGCACTTGGCCATGCTGGCGAACTTCGACAGCCGCTGCCAATCGGCGGAATCTCCCGCATCAGCGCACTCGTACACCAGTGCGCGCGCCGCCTCGATCTGCATCGCCATGTCGGCCAGCATGAACTGAACGCCCTGGAATTCGGCGATGCTGCGCTTGAATTGCTTGCGCTGCTTCGCGTAGTCGATCGCAGCGTCGAGCGCGCCTTGCGCGAGCCCGACCGAGGCTGCCGCAATCGTCGGCCGGTTCAGATCCAGCGAGCGCATCGATGCCTTGAAGCCGGCGCCCTGCTCGCCGACCAGGTTCGCCGACGGGACCCGAACGTTGTCGAGGAAGATCGGTACGTTCGGCTGTCCCTTCAGCCCCATCTTGCGTTCGTTGCGCCCGAAGCTGATGCCCTGCATCTTCTTGGGCTCGATGATGAACGCGCTGATGTCGTCGACACCGCCGCGCTCCCCGGTCTTCGCGTACAGCATGATGTAGTCGGCAACGTCGCCATAGCTGCACCACTGCTTGCGCCCGTTGATCATCCAGCAGTCGCCGTCGCGCACCGCGCGCGTCTTCATTCCGCCGACGTCCGACCCCGCCTCGGGTTCGGAGATCGCAACGGCGGTCATCGTCCGGCCCTCGGCGATCAGCGGCAGGAAGCGCTGCCGTTGCTCTTCGGTGCCGAAATGCATCAACGGCAGCACGAACATCGTGTTGATGCCCGCCAGCAGCGCGCAGGCCTCGGAGTGCCGGGCGAGCTCCTCGCGCGCCAGACAGACCATCGTCAGGTTGCCCTCGGGGCCGCCGTATTTCTCCGGCACCCACAGCTGCATCAGCCCCATGTCCCCGTAGATCGGAATCAGCTCCGCCGGGAAGCGGTCGTTGTCGTCGATCTCCGCGGCGATCGGCGCGACGTGACGTTGCGCCATCCGGCGAACCGCGTCACGGAACGCGACTTGCTCTTCGGTGAGTCTCAAGCAGTGATCTCCATGGCGTGCATCCGGACCGGGCGCATCGGCATCTGCTTGCGTGCCTTTGGCCCTTGCGTTTAATGGTTCTACCATTGATACTATGGTCCAGTGAACGATTTGTCAACACGCGAGGAATCGATGGCTGCGCCACCCCCGGACTATTCGCAATACCAGTGCCTGAAGATCGAAAAGGCCGACCGCGTCGCGACGGTGACGCTGAATCGGCCCGAGACGCGCAATCAGATCGATCACCGCTTCCACGTCGAGCTGCAGGACATCTGGGCGGACCTTGCGCGCGACAAGGAGGTCAATTCGATCCTGCTGACCGGATCGGGCAAGTACTTCAGCGTCGGCGGCAACGTGAAGGGAATGCAGGATCGGCCGGGAGGCGACGTGTTCGAGGAAGGCGAGATGCTCGAACCGAGCGGGGGACGGCGGATCGTGCAGAACATTCTCGATTGCGAGCAGCCGATCGTGTGCGCGGTCAACGGCGACTGCATCGGCCTTGCCGCGACGGTCGCGCTGCTGTGCGACATTACGGTCGTATCGGACACCGCCCGGATCGCGGACCCGCACGTGAGAATCGGTCTGGTCGCCGGCGACGGCGGCGCGGTGATCTGGCCGATGCTGGTCGGGCCGAATCGCGCGAAGGAATTCCTGATGCGCGGCAACCTGATCGGCGCAGCCGATGCGGAGCGGATGGGGCTGGTCAACTATGCGGTGCCGCAGGATCAGGTGCTGCCGAAGGCGCGCGCGCTGGCGCAGGAGCTCGCCGACGGCCCGCCCTGGGCGATCCGCTGGACGAAGCTCTCGGTGAACAAGGCGGTCAAGGACCAGTTCAACCTGATCATGGATGCCTCCTACGCGCTCGAGATGGCCACGTTCCACACCAGCGACCACCGCGAGGCGGTGCAGGCCTTCGTCGAGAAGCGCAAGCCGCGTTTCACCGGCCGCTGAACCTGGCGTCGCGCTGATGAGCCCCCGCCCGCCCGCCGTCACTTTCGAGCCGATCCGCACGCGACGCGCTTTCGAGGAGATCTGCGAGCGCATTCGCGATCAGCTTGCCGCCGGCGCGCTCAAGCCCGGCGACAAGCTGCCCGCGGAGCGCGATCTGGCGCTGCAGCTGGGCGTCGGGCGCAATGCGGTGCGCGAGGCGCTGCGGAGCCTGGAATTCGCCGGCATCGTGGAGCTGCGCAAGGGCGTGAAAGGCGGCGCGTTCATCCGCGAAGGCGACCCCGGCGGAATGACGCAAGTCGTACAGGATCTGATCCACGTGGGATCGATTTCCCTCGACGAGCTGACCGAGGCCCGGCTGCACATCCAGCACGTGGTGGTTCGGCTGGCCTGCGAGCGGGCGACTGCCGCCGACCTGGAAGCGCTCGGTCGAAACGTCGAGCGCACCGAACAGGCGACCGTGGCGGGGAACTACCTGGCACGAATCGAGTGCTCTCGCGAGTTCTACCGGCTGCTCGCGGCGGCCACGCACAATGCGGCGTTGTGCCTGATCGTGGATTCGCTGACCGAGATCCTGATGAACTACTTGCGGGCCCGGGTCGCCGCCGGTGTGCGGACCGACCCGGACCTGGTCAAGACGCGCCGGCGATTCCTGCGGCTGCTCGGCGCTCGCGACGCCGACGGTGCGGCGCGCGAGATGCACCGTCATCTGCAGTCGGTGCATCGCCTGCTGACCGGCCACGATGGCCGCACCGCAGCCGCGGCGCGGCAGGCGCCTTCGCGGCGGAGCGCCGCCTTGAGCGCTCGCCCCTAGAGGGCGACTTTGCGCAGCGGCCCGGCTACGCCGGCCGCTGCTCGGATGCGGACTCGAGCGGCCGCCCTTCCAGCGCCGGTGCGGACGGCAATCCGGTCACTTCGAGGATCTCGCGCTCGCCCAGCGTCTCGCGTTCGAGCAAGGCCTGCACCAGCGCATCGAGCGCGTTTCGGTGCTCGCGAAGCAGCCGCATCGCGTCCTGGTGGCACTCGGTGATGATGCGCCGCACCTCGGCGTCGATCAGCCGAGCGCTCTCCTCGCTGAACGGACGGTCGGCGCCGTAGGCGGCGGCTCCTCCGAGATACGGGTTCTGCCGCGGCGCCAGCTGGACCATTCCCAGCTTGTCGCTCATTCCCCAGCGCGCGACCATGTTGCGCGCCAGGTTCGTCGCCTGCTCGATGTCGTTCTCCGCACCGGTGGTCTTGGTTCCGTAGACGACCTCTTCGGCGGCGCGGCCGCCGAGCATGCCGACGATTCGGGCGCGCAGATACTCCTCGGGGTAGTTGTAGCGATCGGTCGCCGGCCGCTGATACGTGACCCCCAGCGCCTGCCCGCGCGGCACGATGCTGACGCGATGCACCGGATCGGCGCCCGGCACCAGCAAACCCAGGATCGCGTGGCCGCTCTCGTGGTACGCGATCCGCTCGCGGTCGTCGCGGGTCAGCAGCAGCGGCCGCTCGGGGCCGAGCACGATCTTCTCCAATGCGTCGAGGAAGTCCTTGTGGCGCACGTCGCTTTGATCGCGCCGCGCGGCAAGCAGCGCCGCCTCGTTGACCAGGTTGCGCAGATCCGCACCCGAAAATCCCGGGGTCGACGACGCGAGCTCCGACAGCTGCACGTCGGGCGCCAGCGGCGTCTTGCGCGTGTGCACTTTCAGGATCGCTTCGCGACCCGCCTTGTCGGGCAGGTTCACGACGACGCGCCGGTCGAAGCGGCCCGGGCGCAGCAGCGCGCGATCGAGCACGTCGGGCTGGTTCGTCGCGGCCAATACGATGATCCCTTCGCGTCCGGAGAAGCCGTCCATCTCGGTCAGGATCTGCTGCAGCGTCTGCTCCTGCTCGCTCGAGCCGCCGATCGCGACCTGCCCGCGCGCGCGTCCGATCGCGTCGATCTCGTCGATGAAGATGATTGCCGGCGCATTCTCGCGAGCCTGCTTGAACAGGTCGCGCACCCGCGCGGCTCCCACGCCGACGATCATCTCGACGAACTCGGCCGCGCTCATCGAGAAGAACGGCACTCCGGCCTCGCCCGCAACGGCCTTCGCCAGCAGCGTCTTGCCGGTTCCCGGCGAACCGACCAACAGCACGCC
>DATLGW010000760.1:0-4679 GCA_035540315.1 Burkholderiaceae bacterium
CGCTTCTTCTATGACGCGGTGGTGCGCCCGAACATGACGCTGCTCGCGACGATCGTGCAGCGCGGCGTCGACCGCGGCGAATTCCGCGACGTCGACGTCGCGGCTGCAGTCCACGTGTGGATGGCACCGTTGGTGATGAAGGCGATCTGGGCGCACTCGATGCAGCCGTGCTGCCCGCCCGAGGACGTCGTCGAACCGGACCGCTACCTGCGCACGCACGTCGACTTCGTGCTGCGCGCGCTCGCGAAGAGGCCCCCCAGATGAAGCGATCGATGCTGTTCGGGCTGGCGACGGCTGCGCTGGTCGCGTTCGGCGCCGGCGCAAGCTACGTCGTGCGGCTGCACGCCGCGCCGGCCAAGCCGGAAGCGGCCGCGGTCGACGCGCAGCGATCGCCTGGACCGATCGAGTTCGTCGACTCGGACCTCGTCACCGTGACGCCGATGCGGCTCGCGCGGTCGATCCCGCTGACCGGCACGCTGCGCCCGACGCAGCAGACGGTCGTGCGCTCGAAGGTCGGCGGCGAGATCCGCGAGCTCGCGGTGCGCGAAGGCGACCCGGTCCGCCGGGGCCAGACGATCGCGCGGATCGATCCGGTCGAGTACGAATGGCGGGTGCGCGAGCGCGAGGCTCAGCTGAAGGCAGCGCAGCTGCAGGTCGAGCAGGCGCAACGGACGTTCGACAACAACCGCCGGCTGCTCGAGCGCGGCTTCATCTCGCAGAACGCATTCGACAACGCGCGCTCGAGCCACGACGTCGCGATCGCGAACCGCGACGCGGCGGCGGCACAGCTGACGCTGGCGAGGAAGGCGCTGGGCGACGCGACGCTGACCGCGCCGATGGACGGCATCGTTGCCGAGCGCTTCGCACAGGCCGGCGAGAAGGTCGCGGTCGACGGGCGGATCCTGTCGATCGTCGATCTGTCGCGAATGGAGATCGAGGCGCCGGTCCCCGCCGCGGTCATCGGCTCGGTGGGCATCGGCCAGAAAGTCGAGCTCGCCGTCGAGGGCATCGGGCGGCGCCAGCTCGGCGAAATCGTGCGGATCAGTCCGGTCACGCAGGCGGGCACGCGCTCGGTGCCGGTCTACATCGCGCTCGAGAACCGCGACCCGTCGGTGCGGGCCGGAATGTTCGCGCAGGGCTCGATCGCGGTCGACGCGCGCGACGCGGTGCTCGCGATCCCGCAGGCAGCGGTGCGCGACGAGGCGGGGCGAAGCTTCGTGTACCTGATCGACGGCGAGCGGCTGACGCAGCGCGAGGTCCGGCTGGGCGTGCGCGACGAGACGGTCGCGGCGCCCGGCGGCGGCGCCGGCGTCGTCGAGGTGGTCGCCGGCCTCGCGGCCGGCGACCGGATCGTCGCAGTGAACCTCGGCGCGCTGCGCACCGGCGCTGCCGTGCGCGTCGCGTCGCGCGTGCGCTAGGCGCGCTCCGACAGGCGTCGTCCGACATGTGGATCACCCGCGTCTCGATCCGCCATCCGGTCTTCGCGACGATGATGATGGCGGCGTTCGTCGTGCTCGGGGTGTTCTCGTACAAGCGGCTCGCGGTCGATCAGTTCCCGAACGTCGCGTTTCCGATCGTGGTCGTGCAGACCGAGTACCCGGGCGCATCGCCCGAGATCGTCGAGTCCGAGATCACCCGCAAGGTCGAGGAGCAGGTCAACGCGGTCAGCGGCGTCAACGAGCTGACGTCGCGCTCGTACGAAGGGGTGTCGCTCGTCATCATCCGGTTCGATCTCACCGTCGATCCGGCACGCGCGGCGCAGGACGTGCGCGAGAAGCTGGCGCTGATCCGGCCGACGTTCAACAGAGACGTCAAGGAGCCGCTGGTCACGCGCTTCAACCCGGACGACGCGCCGGTGCTGTCGATCGCGCTGCGCTCGGCCGAGCGCTCGGCCCGCGAGCTGACGACGCTGGCCGACCAGACGATCAAGCGCCGCATCGAGAACGTGCGCGGCGTGGGCCGCGTGACGCTGGTCGGCGGCGTCAAGCGCGAGATGCAGGTGTGGCTCAAGCCGGCCGAGATGGAGGCGCTGCGGGTCGGCGTCGATCAGGTCGTCAGCGCGCTACGCGCCGAGAACCAGGAGCTGCCGGCCGGCGCGCTGGTGTCGCGCGATCGCGAGCAGGTCGTGCAGATCCGGGGCCGGCTCGCTTCGGCAGCGGATTTCGAGCGGATCATCGTCGCCCGCCGCGGCGGCCAGCCGGTGTACCTGTCGCAGGTCGCGACGGTCGTCGACGGCGAGGAGGAAGCCGACAGCGCTGCGCTGGTCGACGGCGAGCGGGCGATCGCGCTCGACATCGTCAAGGCGCAGGGCGAGAACACGCTCGCGGTGGTCGCCGGCGTACGCGCCGCGATCGCCGAGCTGCAGCGGCAGCTGCCGTCCGACGTCGCAATCGTCGTGACCCGCGACGGGTCGACGTCGATCCGCAACTCGGTCGCAGGCGTTCAGAAGAACCTGATCGAGGGCGCGGTGCTGACCGTGCTGATCGTGTTCCTGTTCCTGTCGTCGTGGCGCTCGACGGTGATCACGGGGCTGACGCTGCCGATCGCGCTGATCGGCACGTTCCTCGTGATGTATGCGATGGGCTTCACGATCAACCTGGTCACGCTGCTCGCGCTGTCGATCTGCATCGGGCTGCTGATCGACGATGCGATCGTCGTGCGCGAGAACATCGTCCGCCACCTGGCGATGGGCAAGGACCACCGCGCGGCCGCCGAGGACGGCACTGCCGAGATCGGGCTGGCGGTGCTGGCGACGACGCTGACGATCGTCGCGGTGTTCCTGCCGATCGGGTTCATGGGCGGAATCATCGGCCAGTTCTTCAAGCAGTTCGGCGTGACGGTCGCGTTCGCGGTGCTGCTGTCGATGTTCGTGTCGTTCACGCTCGACCCGATGCTGTCGTCGATCTGGCACGACCCCGATGCGCGCGGCGCGCGCGGCCGCGGGCCGATCGCGCGGCTGCTGCGCGCGTTCCAGGCCGCGATGGAGCGCCTCGAGCGCGGCTACGTCGCGCTGCTGCGCTGGGGGCTCGCGCACCGAGCGGCGACGATCGTCGTCGCGCTGGCGATCTTCGGCGCGTCGTTTCCTCTGATGCGCTGGGTCGGCACCGAGTTCGTGCCGCAGGCGGACAACAACGAGCTGTACGTGCAGCTGTACACGCCGGCCGGCTCGTCGCTGGAGCTCACGCAGCAGAAGGTCCGCCAGGCCGAGGCGGCGCTGCGCGAGATCGACGGCGTGCTGTACACCTACGCGACGATCAACACCGGCACCGTGCAGGGCAAGAACTACGCGTCGATCTTCGCGAAGCTCGCCGACCGCAGCGACCGGGCGCTGTCGCTCGATCAGCTGCGCGCGCCGGTTCGCGAGCGGCTGGCGCGGATCGCCGGCGTCAACGTCACCGACGTCGGCAACCTGCCTGCGGTCGGCTCGGGCAAGCCGATCCAGGTCAGCATTCTCGGCCCCGACATGCGCGAGCTCGAGCGGATCGCGGCACAGGCGCAGGCGGTGCTTCGCGGGATACCGGGGGTCGTCGACCTCGACGTCAGCTCCAAGCCGGCGAAGCCGACGGTGTCGGTCGACGTCGATCGCGCGCTGGCGTCGGATCTGGGCGTCGGCGTGGCGCAGATCAGCGCGGCGATCCGGCCGCTGCTGGCTGGCGAGGCGGCGACGACGTGGCGCGGCCCCGACGACGAGAACTACGACGTGAAGGTGCGGCTGCCGCGCAGCGAGCGCGGCTCGATCGGGGACCTGCAGCGGCTGTCGATCGCGTCGGGACATCCGGATGCCGACGGCGGCCCGCGAATGGTCCCGCTGCGACAGGTCGCGCAGTTCGTCCCGGGAACGGGCCCGACGCAGATCAACCGCAAGGATCTCGCGCGCGAGATCACGCTGTCGGCGAATGCGCAGGGCGTGCCTGCCGGCACGGTCGGATTGCAGGTCCAGCAGGCGCTGCAGCGCATCCCGCTGCCGCCGGGCTACGCGTTCTCGACCGGAGGCTCGACCAAGGACATGACCGAGAGCTTCGGCTATGCGGCGCAAGCGTTGCTGCTCGCGGTCGTTTTCATTTACATGATCCTGGCGTCGCAGTTCGGCAGCTTCGCCCAGCCGCTGGCGATCATGGCGTCGCTGCCGCTGGCGCTGATCGGCGTCGTGCTGGCGCTGCTCGCGTGGCGCTCGACGCTGAACATGTTTTCGATGATCGGCTTCATCATGCTGATGGGCCTGGTCACGAAGAACGCGATCCTGCTGGTCGACTTCGCGAACCGGGCGCGGCGCGCCGGCGCCGAGCGGGCGCAGGCGCTGCTGTCGGCCGCCGAGGTGCGGCTGCGGCCGATCCTGATGACCACGCTGGCGATGGTGTTCGGCATGCTGCCGCTGGCGGTCAGCGTCGGCGAAGGCTCCGAGCAACGCGCGCCGATGGCGCACGCGGTGATCGGCGGCGTGCTCGCGTCGACGCTGCTGACGCTGCTGGTGGTCCCGGTGCTGTACTCGCTGCTCGACGACCTGGCGCAGCGGCTGCGCCGCGGCCGCGAGCCCGGGCCGCAGGCGCCGGATGGCGCGCCACCGGACCGGGTCCCGGGCCCGGCCTTGTAAAATCCCGACTCCTGCTTTTCAGCCGAGCTGCAATGGATCTCGAAATCGCCCGTATGAACATGATCGAGCAGCAGATCCGCCCGTGGGA
>DATLGW010000761.1:0-2621 GCA_035540315.1 Burkholderiaceae bacterium
GGCGCAGCCAGCGGATTCGCTGCCGACGCGGCGTCGCGTTCGCCGAATTGCACGAAGATCTCGGCGGGCTTGATCATGCCGAGCTCGTAACGGGCCCGCTCCTCGATCGCGACCAGCCCCTGCTTGAGGTCGCGCACCTCGCCTTCGAGCGCGCTGTTGCGCACCTTCTGCTGCGCATTCAACGCCTGCTGCGCCTGCAGCTGGCGGTCGAGCTCCCACACCCGCAGCCAACCTCCCTTGCCCAGCCACAGCGGGTACTGGATCAGTGCCAGCAGCACCGCGAGCGATACGACCATCCAGCGCATCGCTGCCGATCAGATCAGGTTGTAGAACGCGTCTCGACCGGGATAGCTGGCGACATCGCCCAGGTCCTCCTCGATCCGCAGCAGCTGGTTGTACTTCGCGACCCGGTCGCTGCGCGACATCGAGCCGGTCTTGATCTGCAGCGCGTTGGTCGCCACCGCGATGTCGGCGATCGTCGTGTCCTCGGTCTCGCCCGACCGGTGCGACACCACGGCCGTGTAGTTGTTGCGCTTGGCCAGCTCGATCGCCGCGAACGTCTCGGTCAACGTGCCGATCTGGTTGACCTTGATCAGAATCGAGTTCGCGATGCCGGCCTCGATCCCCTGCTTGAGAATTTTCGTGTTGGTGACGAACAGGTCGTCGCCGACCAGCTGCACCCGGTCCCCGAGCGCGTCGGTCAGCACGCGCCAGCCGTCCCAATCGTTCTCGGACATGCCGTCCTCGATCGACACGATCGGATACTTGTCGCACCAGGTGGACAGCAGGTTCGCGAAGTCCTGCGCCGACAGCGTCAGCCCCTCGCCGGCAAGCCGGTAGCGGCCGTCGCGGTAGAACTCGGATGCTGCGCAATCGAGCGCCAGCGCGATCTGCGATCCCGGCTCGTAGCCGGCGCGCTGGATCGCCTCCAGGATCAGCTGGATCGCCGCTTCGTGGCTCGCGATCGTCGGGGCGAACCCGCCCTCGTCGCCGACCGCAGTGCTCATCCCGCGATCGTGGATCAGCTTCTTCAGCGCATGGAACGTCTCGGCGCCGTAGCGGATCGCCTCGCGAAAGCTCGGCGCGCCGACCGGCACGATCATGAACTCCTGCAGGTCGAGGTTGTTGTTAGCGTGCGCGCCGCCGTTGATCACGTTCATCATCGGCACCGGCAGCGACATTGCGCCCGAACCGCCGAAGTAGCGGTACAGCGGCAGCCCAGATTCCTCGGCAGCGGCCTTCGCGACCGCCATCGACACCGACAACATCGCGTTCGCGCCCAGCCGGCTCTTGTTCTCGGTGCCGTCGAGCTCGATCAGCGTCCGATCGATGTACGCCTGCTCCGACGCATCCAATCCCATGATCGACTCGGAGATCTCGGTGTTGATGTGCTCGACGGCCCGCAGCACGCCCTTGCCGAGATAGCGCTCGGTGTCGCCGTCGCGCAGCTCGATCGCTTCGCGCGATCCGGTCGACGCGCCCGAGGGCACCGCCGCACGCCCCATCACGCCCGATTCGAGCAGCACGTCGCACTCGACGGTCGGATTGCCGCGCGAATCGATGATTTCGCGCCCGATGATGTCAACGATGGTGCTCATTGGCTCACAGTCCCTCGACCAGGATCATGTTGAACGACTCGGTCGCGCCGGCGCGCGTTTCGCGCGCCTGCCGGTACAGCGCCGACTCGTAGAACGCCTTCGCCGCGTCGTAGCTGGCGAACTTCAGCACGACCACGCGATTCGGGCGCCAGTCGCCCTCGAGCGTTTCGGTGCGCCCGCCGCGCACGACGAATTCCCCGCCGGCGGCAGCCACCGCCTGCGGCGTCAGCGCCTGGTACTGGCGGTACTTGTCAGGATCGGCGACCTTGACGTCTGCGATCACGTAGGCGCTGCTCATCGGTGGCGGTTCAGCGTCATTCGGCGAGTGCCTGCTCGGCAAATCCGGCCCGCTTGACCGCAGCATCGAGCTCGACCAGCGTCGCCAGCAGCGCGCGCATCCGCGGCAGCGGCCAGGCATTCGGGCCGTCCGACAGCGCGCGCGCCGGATCCGGATGGGTCTCCATGAACAGGCCCGACACGCCCGCGGCGACCGCCGCGCGCGCCAGCACCGGCACGAACTCGCGCTGCCCGCCCGAGCTCGTCCCCTGCCCGCCCGGCAGCTGCACCGAATGCGTCGCATCGAACACCACCGGGCAGCCGGTCCCGCGCAGAATCGCGAGCGAGCGCATGTCCGACACCAGGTTGTTGTAGCCGAACGAGGCGCCGCGCTCGCACACCAGGATCGTGTCGCCGTCGCCGCCGCCCTCGATCGCGGCCGCGCGCGCCTTGTCGACGACGTTCTTCATGTCGTGCGGCGCAAGGAACTGCCCCTTCTTGATGTTCACCGGCTTGCCGCTGGCGGCGACCGCACGGATGAAGTCGGTCTGACGGCACAGGAAGGCCGGCGTCTGCAGCACGTCGACCGCCTGCGCGACCGGCGCGATCTGCTCGATCTCGTGCACGTCGGTCAGCACCGGCACCCCGAGCTCGCGACGCACGTCGGCGAGGATCCGCAGGCCCTCGTCGACGCCGGGACCTCGAAACGACCCGCCGGAGCTGCGGTTCGCCTTGTCGAACGACGAC
>DATLGW010000762.1:0-2192 GCA_035540315.1 Burkholderiaceae bacterium
TGCGCAGCCAGCGCTCGTGGCCGATGCGCCGGATCGCGCTGCCGGCGGTGCGTCGGTCGAACTCCTCGGCGCTCCACGCGAACAGATCGAGCAGGCTCGCCGCGTCGAGCCGGTTGCGCGGCGCGAAGTCCGGCAGCGACGACGCCTGCGCCCAGCGGTTCCACGGACAGACGAGCTGGCAGTCGTCGCAGCCGTAGATCCGGTTGCCGATCGCGGCGCGCAGCGGCTCGGGAATCGCCCCCTTCAGCTCGATCGTCAGGTACGAGATGCAGCGGCGCGCATCGACGCGGTACGGCGCAACGATCGCGCCGGTCGGGCACACGTCGATGCAGCGCGCGCAGCGCCCGCAGTGTTCGTCGACCGGGGCGTCGACCGGCAGCGGCAGATCGGTGTACAGCGTGCCGATGAACATCGTCGAGCCGCGGTTGCGCGCCAGCAGCAGCGTGTGCTTGCCGCGCCAGCCGAGTCCGGCCTTGCGCGCGAGCTCGACTTCCATCACCGGCGCCGAATCGCAGAACACCCGATAGCCGAACGGACCGATCTCGGCGGCCAGCCGCTCGGCCAGCCGCTGCAACCGCGCCCGCACCACCTTGTGGTAGTCGCGGCCCAGCGCGTAGCGCGACACGTACGCGCGCTCGGGCTGCGCGAGCGCCTGCCATGCGTGCTCGACCCAGTCCGGATCGCCGGGCGCGTAATCGATCGTCACCATCACCGCGCGCAGCGTCCCCGGCACGAGCTCGGCCGGGCGCGAGCGCGTTTCGCCGTGGCGCGCCATGTAGTCGAGCTCGCCGTGGAAACCGTCGGCCAGCCATTGCCGCAGCCGCGGCTCGGCCTCCGACAGATCGAGGTCGGCCACGCCGAGCGAGCCGAAGCCGAGTTCGGCCGCCCATTCACGCAACCGTTGCACCCGCACGTCGTCCATCGGCAACATATTAGCGATGCGCGCGCCACCCCCCGTGCTGGCCCACCGGCGACTGCTGCTGAACGACGAAGCAGCCACCGCCGCGCTCGCGCAGCGCCTGGCGGCGGCGCTGTCGGCGCCGGCGCTCGTGTTTCTGTCGGGCGACCTCGGCACCGGCAAGACGACGCTGGTCAGAGCGTTGCTCAGAAGCCTCGGTTTCGAAGATCGCGTGAAGAGTCCGACATTCACGCTGGTCGAACCTTATAATCTATCGAGCTTCGATCTGTATCACTTTGATTTGTATAGGTTCTCCTCGGACGAGGAATGGCGTGACGCAGGGTTCGACGACTATCTGCGAAGCGGAGCCGTCTGCGTGGTCGAATGGCCCGAGCGCGCTGCGGGCGCGCTTCCGGTGCCCGACCTGTGGCTGCGGCTGCAGTTCGCGGCCGGCTCGGACGACGCTCGCGCCGTCGATGTCGACGCCTGCACCGATGCGGGGTGCCGGTGGCTGACCTCGGTCGCCGACGCTGGCTCGGACATGCCGCCGTAGGCTGCCTGCTGGCGCTCGACCTGCGGATCGCGCATTCGGCCGCGATCCTGGCGGTGCGCGTATGGCCGGCGCGGGACTACACCCGCGTGACGCTCGAGCTGGATCGGCCGCTGCGCTTCACGCACCTGATGATCGAGGCGCCGTACCGGCTGGTCATCGACCTCGAGAACCTCGTGCTCGACGGCGCGCTGCGCGAGCTGGTCGCGAAGGTGCAGCCGAACGATCCGTACATCAGCCAGGTGCGGGTCGGCCAGTTCAGCGCGAAAGTCGTGCGGCTGGTGTTCGACCTGAAGGAACCGGTGGACCCGCAAGTGTTCGCGCTGACGCCGATCGCGAACTACCGGCACCGGCTGGTGATCGACCTGCATCCGCAGCGGCCGATCGATCCGCTGGAGTCGCTGGTCGAGCCGCCCGCCGCTGCGCCCGCACCGGCCGACCCGCTGGCGTCGCTGATCCGCGATCGCGCCGCGGCGTCGCAGCCTGCGCCGGCGCCCGCGGCGCCGTGGAACGAGATCGCCGCGCCGGCCGACCGGCTCGGTCCGCCGTGGCTGGGGCATCCTGCGCCCGCGGCGGCTCCGATCGCGGCGGCAACGCCGGCCCCCGCGCCGGCGCCGTCGAAACCGCCCGCGGCTGCGGTGCCGGCGCCGGCCGGCGGCGCCTTGTCGCGCGCGCCGGCGCCGAGCCCGGCCGGCATCCCGGCCGCGGCCGAAGCGGCACCGCCGCTGGCCGAAGCGCCGCATC
>DATLGW010000763.1:0-3859 GCA_035540315.1 Burkholderiaceae bacterium
TCGCAGTGCAGGGCACCAGCATCACCTGGCTGGCGCGCAAGCTCGATCTGGTCGCGCCGTTGCCGCCGGAACCCGATCAGCTCGTCGGGTTGCTGCCGCAGGGCTTCATCGCGATCGATCTCGCCGTCGATGCCGCGGCGCCGGCGGCCCAGCGCCGGCTGTACGAGCTCGGGCTGCCTTCGGGAGTCGTGCTGGTCTCGATCCAGCGCCGCGATCGTTATCTGGTGCCCTCGGGCGACACCCGCTTCGAGCCCGGCGATCGGATTCGCGCGCTGGCGCGACAGAGCAGCCTCGAGTCGCTGCGCGCGACGTTCGGCAGCCTGAGTCGGACCGCGTGACCGCCCGCTGCGCCGCCCGGGCGCGGTCAGCCCGGTTGCCGGCGGTCGCGCGTGCCGAGGCTGGTAGACGCCGAGGCGACCGCCGCCCGGCAACGTCAGCTGCATCAGCAGGCCCGCTCCGGTCGCTCGCCTTGCCCGAGGCTCCGGGGTGCCGGCAGCGCAGCGGGGCGTGCCGCGCATCGCCCGGCGGCGAACTGTTCCATAATAGGAAAGTCGACGGATCGTGTGGCATGCCCGTGACAGCGGGTGATGCAGCCGCAGCGGCAGCCGTGATACCGTCGGTGCACCCGGCCACCCGAGCCGGCCGATGATCGGAGGAGGGACTCGATGAAGAAGTTGTTCGCGCGGCGCGCGCTCGCGCGCCTGGCCGGCAGCGCGTTCGCTGCCACATTGCTTTCCGCAGCGCTGCCGGCGCCCATGGCGCTCGCCGCCAAGAAGGACGACACGATCCGGTTCGCCATCGAGCAGGCGCCCGAGAACGTCGACCCGTTTTTCAACAACGTGCGCACCGGCGTCATCATCGCCGCGCAGGTCTGGGACACGCTGATCTACCGCGACCCGAAGACGAACGAATACAAGGGCAACCTCGCGAGGAGCTGGAAGCAGGTCGACGACAAGACGATCGAGTTCGAGCTGCGCCAGGGCGTGAAGTTCCACAACGGCGAAGAGTTCGACGCCGACTCGGTCGTCTACACGCTCAATTTCGTCGCCGACCCGGCGAACAAGGTCACGACCCAGCAGAACGTCAACTGGATCGGCAAGGCCGAAAAGCTCGACAAGTACCGCGTGCGCGTGACGACGAAGAACGTGTTCCCGGCCGCGATCGAATATCTGGCAGGCCCGGTCGTCATGCATCCGGCCAAGTACTACAGCGAGGTCGGCCCGAAGGGCATGAATGCGAAGCCGGTGGGCACCGGACCCTACCGGGTCGCGTCGTACACGCCGGGCAAGTCGATCCAGCTCGAGCGCAACCCCGACTACTTCAAGGACTCGCCGAAGGGCGCCGCGAAGATCGCCAAGGTCGACATCCGCTTCATCCCGGACCGGCAGACGCAGATGGCCGAGATGCTGGCCGGCAGCATGGACCTGATCATGCACGTGGCCAAGGACCAGGCCGAGCAGGCGGCGCGCGTGCCGCACCTGCAGGTCGTCAGCGGCGAGACGATGCGGATCGTGTTCCTGCAGATGAACACGCTCGACGGGGCGCCGGCGCCGCAGCTGAAGGACATCCGGGTGCGCCGCGCGATCGCGCACGCGATCGACCGCGAGTCGATCGTGAAGAACATCGTCGGCGCCGGCGCCCGGGTGCTGCACACGCAGTGCTTCCCGTCGCAGTTCGGCTGCACCGACGAAGGCGCGCCGCGTTACGCGTACGACCCGGCGCTCGCGAAGAAGCTGCTCGCCGAGGCCGGATTCCCGAACGGCTTCGACACCAGCATCTTCGCGTACCGCGAACGCAACCAGACCGAGGCGATCATCGCGAACCTGCAGGCGGTCGGCATCCGAGCGAACCTGACGTACTCGCAGTACGCGGCGATGCGCGACCAGGTCCGGGCGAACAAGTCGGCGCTGTCGCACCAGACCTGGGGCTCGTTCTCGGTCAACGACGTGTCGGCGTCGACGCCGGTGTATTTCACGTTCGAGGCCGACGACATCACCCGCGATCCGGAGGTGCGCGACCTGCTGGTCAAGGGCAACAACTCGGTCGACCCGAACGTGCGCAAGGCAGCGTATCGCGATGCGCTGCGGCTGATCTCCGAGCGGCTGTACTCGGTGCCGCTGTGGTCGCTGCCGGTGTTCTACGTCGCGAATCGCGAGCTGAACTTCACTGCGTACCCGGACGAGCTGGTGCGGTTCTGGGAAATGAGCTGGAAGTGACGCGGACGACCTGAGCAGAGGCACGCTGCGCCCGGCCACCGCGCCGGGCGCAGCGGTTGCGCTTTCGGTCAACGTCGCCGTCCGATGTTCGGCTTCATCGTCAAGCGGCTCGGCCTCGCGATCCTGGTCGCGCTGGCCGTGTCGATGATCGCGTTCCTGCTGCTGCGGCTGTCGGGCGATCCGGCGATCGCGATCGCCGGCGAGGGCGCGCGCGCCGACGACATCGAGCTGATCCGCAAGACCTACGGCTTCGATCGGCCGCTGCCGGTCCAGTACCTCGAGTGGCTCGGGCGTTCGCTGCGCGGCGACCTCGGTGATTCGGTGTACTTCAAGACGCCAGCGGCGCCGCTGATCTTCTCGAAACTGCAGACGACGCTGCTGCTCGGGCTGCTGTCGATCGGTTTCGCGCTCGCGGTGTCGCTGCCGCTGGGCGTGCTGGCGGCGATCTACCGCAACAGCATTGCCGACCGGCTGTGCCTTGCCACTGCCGTGGCCGGCCAGGCGCTGCCGAACTTCTTCTTCGCATTGCTGCTGATCATGGTGTTCGCGATCTGGCTGCGCTGGCTGCCGGTGTCGGGCAGCGACAGCTGGCTGCACTTCGTGATGCCGACGATCGCGCTGGGATACTACGCGGCGCCGCCGCTGATGCGGCTGATCCGGGCCGGAATGATCGAGGTGCTCGACGCCGACTACATCCGCACCGCCCGGGCGAAGGGCCTGCCGCGGCGGACCGTGATCTTCAAGCATGCGCTGCGCAACGCGGTCGTGCCGGTGGTCGCGCTGGCTGCGGTGCAGCTGGGATTCCTGCTCGGCGGCTCGGTGGTCATCGAGACGATCTTCGCGCTCGACGGGCTCGGGTACCTCGCGTACCAGAGCATCACCTACAAGGATTTCCCGGTCACGCAGAACATCGTGCTGCTGCTGTCGGTGATCTACGTGCTGCTGACGCTGACGGCCGACGTGGCCAACGCGTGGCTCGATCCGAGGATTCGCGTCGCATGATGCGGCTGTGGCGAAACCATGCGTTCGCGGCCGGCGCCGGGCTGCTGCTGGTGTTCGCCGCGATGGCGCTGCTGGCGCCGCTGATCGCGCCGTACGACCCGTATACGCAGAACCTCGGCAACCGCGTCGTGCCGCCGATCTGGCACGACAACGGAACCTGGCAACATCCGCTGGGGACCGATCCGCTCGGGCGCGATTACCTGTCGCGGCTGATCTACGGCGCGCGGATCTCGCTGCTGATCGGCGTCGCGGTCGCGATCATCTCGGGGCTGATCGGCACCACGATGGGGATGCTCGCCGGCTATTTCGGCGGGCGCATCGACATGATCGTCAGCTTCACGGTGACGACGCGGCTGTCGATGCCGGTGATCCTGGTCGCGCTCGCGACGGTCGCGCTGGTCGGCGGCTCGCTGTGGGTCGTGATCCTGGTGCTCGGGCTGCTGAAGTGGGACCGCTTCGCGGTCGTGATGCGAAGCGCGACCCAGCAGGTGCGCTCGCTCGATTACGTCGCCGCCGCGCAGGCGAACGGTGCGTCCACGCCGCGGGTGCTGCTCGGCGAGATCCTGCCGAACGTGATGCCGCACCTGATCGTGGTCGCGACGCTGGAGGCGGCGAGCGCGATCCTGCTCGAGGCGGCGCTG
>DATLGW010000764.1:0-9164 GCA_035540315.1 Burkholderiaceae bacterium
GCATACGACGATGCGATCGTCGTATGCAACGAGCGCTACCGCGAGTTCTTCCTGGAGCTCGCCGATCTCGCTCGGCCCGGCGTGCAGTTCGAGTCGCTGATCCGCGCCGCGATCGACCGCGGGATGTTTCCGGCGGCTGCAGCCGATCCGCAAGCATGGCTCGCGCAGATGATGCATCGGCGCCGCCAGGCCAGCGGCATTCGAATGCAGCATCTGAGCAGCGGCCTGTGGCTGCAGGTCAGCGACCACCGGATGCCCGACGGCTCGCTGGTGTCGATCTACACCGACGTCACGGCGTTGAAGTCGCGCGAGCGCGAGCTCGACGATGCGGTCGAGCGGTTGCAGCAGCAGGATCGAGCGCTGCAGCGCGCGAAGGAGGCGGCCGAGGAGGCGTCGCGGCTGAAGTCGGACTTCGTCGCGAACATGAGCCACGAGATCCGCACGCCGATGAACGCGATCATCGGCATGACGCACCTGGCGCTGCAGACCGAGCTCGACGACAAGCAGCGCGACTATCTGCTGAAGGTCGAAACGGCCGCCAAGGGGCTGCTCGGCATCCTGAACGACGTGCTCGATTTCTCGAAGATCGAAGCCGGCAAGCTGCAGTTCGAGCAGGTGCCGTTCTCGCTCGACGACGTGCTCGACCGGCTCGCCGACCTGTCGGCGTTCCGCGCTCAGGACAAGGGGCTCGAGCTGCTGTTCGACGTCGATCCGGCGGTGCCGACGGCGCTGATCGGCGATCCGATGCGGCTGGGCCAGGTGCTGCTGAACCTGGTCAGCAACGCGATCAAGTTCACCGAGCGGGGTGAGGTGACCGTGCGGGTGCGCCGTGTCGCGCCGCCCGATGCCGCGACCGCGATCGAGGCGGACGATCGGGCGCGCGTGACGCTGCTGTTCGAGGTGCAGGACACCGGGATCGGCCTGTCGGCCGAGCAGCTCGAGCGGCTGTACAGCCCGTTCAGCCAGGCCGATACGTCGACGACCCGCAAGTACGGCGGTACCGGACTCGGTCTGAGCATCAGCAAACGACTGGTCGAGATGATGGACGGCGAAGTCGGCGTGGAGAGCGAGCAAGGCGTCGGCAGCACGTTCCGTTTCACCGCCCGGCTCGGCTTGCAGGCGCAGCAGGCTGCAGCCACCGGCGAGGCGTCGCCGCGGCTGGCAGGCGCGCGCGTGCTCGTCGTCGACGACAATCCGGCTGCGCGCGAGATCTTCGCGTCGATGCTGCGATCGATGAAGCTGGAGCCGCAACTCGCCGCCAGCGGCGCCGAAGCGCTCGATGCGCTGCGGCAGGCTGCGGCGCAGCAGCGTCCTTTTGGACTGGTCCTGATGGACTGGCAGATGCCGGGGCTCGACGGCGTCGAGACGATCCGGCGAATGCGCGCCGACGCAACGGCAGGGGGCTCGCCGGCCGTGATCATGGCCAGCGCGTACAGCCGGGAGCAGGTGATGCAGGCAGCTGCCGGAGTCGCGATCGACGGCTTCGTTGCGAAGCCCGCGACGCCGTCGTCGCTGCTGGACCGGATCTTGATCGCGCTCGGAGGACAGCGCCGCCGCCCGAGGCGCGGCGCATCGCCGCAGGCGGGCCATCGGCGGCTGGCAAGCCGGCTTGCCGGCGCGCGCGTACTGCTGGTCGAGGACAATGCGATCAATCGCGAGCTCGCGGGTGAGCTGTTGGCCGGCGCCGGCGTTACGGTCGACGTCGCCGCCGACGGATTGCAGGCGCTGCAGATGCTCGACCGCGACGACCTTCGCTACGACGCCGTGCTGATGGACTGCCAGATGCCGGTGATGGACGGCTACGAGGCGACGCGGCGGATCCGCGAGACGCCGCGGCACGCGGCGCTGCCGATCATCGCGATGACCGCGAACGCAATGGCCGAGGACCGGCGGCGATGCCTGCAGGCCGGCATGAACGATCACGTGCCCAAGCCGCTGGACGTGCGCGAGCTTTTGTCGACCTTGAACCGCTGGATCCGCAGGGACGGCGAGTCGGCGCAGGATCGAGCCGCCGGCGTGCGCGCGCCGGGGCAGCCGATTCGGGCGCCGCAGCCGCCGGCCGCTGCGGCGGTCGGACCGACGGTCGATCTGGCCGCCGCCGTCGCGCGGCTCGACGGAAACGCGCGATTGCTCGGATCGCTGATCCAGCGCTTCTGCGCGAGCCAGCACGACGTCGTCGAGCGCCTGCGCGCCGCAGTCGACGCACACGAGTTCGACACGGCTGCGCGCGAAGCGCACACGCTGAAATCGCATGCAGCGGCGCTTGGCGCGTCACGGCTTGCGAGCCTGGCTGCACGGCTCGAGCAGGGGCTTGCGGCCGGTGAGCGCCGGGTGTTCGACGAATTGGTGTCGGAATTCGCCGCGGAAATCCGCCAGGTACTGGACGCGCTTGCGGAAACCACGCCCACAGGCGATCGAGCCGAGCCGCATCCGCCGCAGCGCGAACCGTCGAGCCTGAACGACGAAACCGACCACGCCCGCCTCACCGAGGCGCTGCAGGAGCTGGCGGCATTGATCCGCAGCGATGACATCCGCGCAGCGCGCATCGCCGATCAACTGTTGCCCGACCTCGATGCGCGAGGCCATGGCGACGCGGCTCGGAAGCTGCGAGCCGCGCTGTCGAACTTCCAGTTCGAGCAGGCCCAGGCGATGGTCGATGAGGTCGCGCGGCGATTGCACGGCGGCCCGCTGCGCCCGCACCAGATCACGGATACAGCAGCCTCGGCAACCACATCACCACCCCCGGCAGGTAGGTGATCACCAGCAACGTGCCGATCAGCGGGATCATCCACGGCGCGATCGCGGCGACGGTCTGCTCGAACGACAGCCTCGACACCTTCGACAGCACGAACAGCACCAGACCCACCGGCGGGGTCAGCAGCCCGATCATCAGGTTCAGCACCATCACCAGCCCGAAATGCACCGGGTCGATGCCGAGCTTCATCACGATCGGCAGCAGCACCGGCACCAGGATCGTGATCGCCGCGATCGTCTCCATGAAGCAGCCGACGAACAGCAGGAACAGGTTGACCATCAGCAGGAACACCAGCGGATCGTCGCTGATCGACAGCACCCATTGCGCGATCATGTCGGTCACGTGCGTGGTCGTCAGCACCCAGGCGAAGATCGACGCGGCTGCGACGATGAACAGCACGGTGGCCGTGGTCTCGATCGTGTCCATCGAGATCTTGACCAGCATCCGCGGCGTCAGCGTGCGGTACCAGACCAAGCCGAGGAACAGCGCCCACGCCACCGCGGCGACCGCGGCCTCGGTCGGCGTGAACAGCCCCGACGTCATGCCGCCGATCAGGATCACCGGCGTCAGCAGCGCCATGAACGCCTCGAACCGGAACACGCGGTCGGCGATCAGCACGATCGCCAGCGGAATCCCGAAACGGACGAACGCGCCGAGCTCGTCGTTGCTCCACAGGAAGTACAGACCGACCGCGGCAATCGCGACCGCGCCGATCTCGACGAACGCCGAGCCGATCCGCGGCCAGGCGAACGCGACGTCGCGGCCGTAGCCGCGGACGTACGCGTAATACGACACCATCAGCATCATGAACAGCGCCATGATCGCGCCGGGCACGAAGCCGGCGGCGAACAGCTTGCCGATCGACGCGTTCGCCTGCACGCCGTAGATCACCATCGGCAGCGACGGCGGGATGATCGGCCCGAGCGTCGACGACGCCGCGGTGATGCCGACCGCGAACTCGACCGGATAGCCATGGTCCTTCATCGCCTTGATCTCGATCGTCCCGAGACCTCCGGCATCGGCGACGGCGGTGCCCGACATTCCGGCGAACACGACCGAGCCGACGACGTTCACGTGGCCCAGGCCGCCCTTGAGCCATCCCACCAGCGCGACCGCGAGGTTGTAGATCCGGTTCGTGATGCCGGCCGAGTTCATCAGGTTGCCGGCCAGGATGAAGAACGGCACGGCCAGCAGCGGGAACGAGTCGACGCCGCCGACCATCCGGTGCACGACGGTCAGCGGCGGGATCGTGCCGCTGACCAGGATGTACAGCAGCGCGGCCATCGCCATCGCAATCGCCACCGGAATGCCGGCGCCCATGCCGGCTAGGAACGATCCGAAGAAAAGCGCGTTCACGTCAGCGGCTCCCGAGGATCTGCGATGCGTCGGAGCGGGGCGCGGGCGCAATGCCCTGGGCCTCGGGATCGTCGTCGCCCGGACGCTCGAGCGTGCTCCAGCCGCGGCGCCAGTGACGGATCGCGACCTGCACCGCGCGGAACGTCATCAGCGCGAATGCGACGGCGACGATCGCGTACACGTACGACATCGGGAAATCGACGACCGTCATCCGCAGGTTGTGCATCCGCGGCACCAGCGTGACGGTCAGCCAGGTCGCGTACGCGAAGAAACCGATCCGGACCAGGTCGACGAACGTCGCGAGCGCGCGGCCGGCGCGGTGCGGCAGCCAGCGGTACAGGAACTCGACGTGGATGTGCGTGTTGCGCCGCACCGCCATCGAGGCGCCGACGAACGTGACGACGATCAGCAGGTAGCGCGCGATCTCCTCGGTCCACGCGGCCGAGCTCGACAGCACGTAGCGGGTGAAGAACTGGTAGAAAACGACGAACGCCAGCGCCCAGAACACCGCGAGCGTGACCCAGTCCTCCCAGCGATAGCCGGTCAGATCGATCGGCGCGTCGGTCGCATGGAAATGCCCTTCGGCATCCATGATCGGTTCGCCATCGGCGGCGGAAGGCGGCGCACCGGGAGTGGTCTGGCTCATCGTCGTCGGCTCGTCGTGTGTCAGTCCGTTCGCGGAATCAAAAAAGGCCCCCGCAGGGGCCTTCGACCCGGATTCAGCGGGTTACTTGATCGACTGGATCTTGTCCCAGTCCTTCTTGTCGTAGCCCATCGACTCCATCGGCACCGCCTTGAGCACCGCCTGCTGCAGCGCGCCGCGGTCGACGCTGGTGACGGTCAAGCCCTTCTTGCGGAACTCGTCGGCGAGCTCGGCTTCGCGCTTGGCGATGTCGGCGGTCGCCTTCGCGGCGGCTTCCTGCGTCACGTCGACGAAGATCTTCTTCTCGGCATCCGACAGCTTGTTCCACACGTGCGGCCCGATCTGCGTCGCCAGCGAATCGATGATGTGACCCGTCAGCACGATGTGCTTCTGCACTTCGTAGAACTTCTTGGCCTCGATCGTCGGCAGCGGATTCTCCTGGGCCTCGACGGTGCCGTTCTGCAGCGCCAGGTAGACCTCGGCGAACGCGATCGGCGTCGGGTTGGCGCCGCAGGCGCGCGGCAGCGCCATGTACGCCGGCACGTCGGGCACGCGGATCTTCAGGCCCTTGAAGCTCGCGCAGTCGGACAGCGGCCGGTTCGACGTCGTGTGCCGCGCGCCGTAGTAGGTCATCGCGGTGATCTGCACGCCCGACTTCGCCTTGTAGCCGTCGGCCAGCTCCTTGAACGCGTCGCTCTTGGACCACTTGATCAGGTGATCGCCGTCGCGGAACGTGAACGGGTAGTAGCCGACGCCGATGCGCGGATAGCTGCGCGCGGCGAACGACAGGCCCGAGATGATCATGTCGACCGTGCCCAGCTGCAGGCCCTGGTTGATGTCGGTTTCCTTGCCCAGCTGCGAGGCCGGATAGACCGTGATGTCGTACTTGCCGTTCGTGCGCTTCTTGATCTCGTCGGCCGCCCACACCGACCACTTGTGGTACGGCTCGGACGTTTCGTACACGTGCGCCCACTTCAGCTTCGTCTGCGCGAACGCCGGCGCGGCGGCCGTCAGCGCCACGGCCGACATCATCACTGCTGCGAAAAGTTTCATCCTCTCCTCCTGGAACATCGAAAGTGAAATGCGCTACTGCGCAACCAGCTGAACCTTCATGCTGACGGTCTTGTCGCGCGCCAGGTTCAATGCGCGGACCGCGTCGGACAGCGGATGCTGTCCGGACAGCACGGGGCGGACGTCGACGCGCCGCTGCGCGATCGACGCCACCGCGTGCTCGAACACGTTGCCGAAGCGAAACGAGCCGCGCACGTCGAGCTCGCGGGCCATGATCAGGTTCGCCGGCAGGTGCGCGCCTTCGGCCGGCAGCGTGCCGACCTGCACGACGATGCCGCCGCGGCGCGTGGCCTGAAGACAGGCGATCAGCGCCGAGGCCGCGCCCGATACCTCGAACGAAACGTCCGGCTCGCCGCCGGCGGCATCGAGCAGCGCGGCCAGCGCGGCGGCATCGGGCAATCGATCGCTGCGGATCGTCTGGTCGGCGCCGACCTGCCGCGCAACGTCCAGCGGATGATCGACGACGTCGGTTATTGCGATGTGAGCCGCGCCCGCAAGCCGCGCGGCGAGCACCATCATGCAGCCGATCGTCCCCGATCCGGTGATCAGCACCCGCTTGCCGAGCAGCGGCCCGGCCCGGTTCGCCGAATGCAGCGCGACCGACAGCGGCTCGGACATCGCGATCTCGGCGAGCGATACGTCGCTCGTCACCGGCACGCACTGCGACTCGGCGACGACGAAATACTCGCGGAACATTCCCTGCATGTGCGGGAACACGCTCGCGCTGCCGAGGAAGCGCACGTTGCGGCACAGGTTCTCGCGGCCCTCGCGGCAGCCGACACAGCGCCCGCAGGGACCCGACGGGTTGACTGCGATGCGATCGCCTTCCTTGACGCGGGTGACGCCGGCGCCGATATCGGAGACGATCCCGGAGGCTTCATGACCGGGGACCAGCGGCTCGCGGATCACGAAATCGCCGACGCGGCCATGGAAGAAGTAGTGCATGTCGGAGCCGCAGATCCCGGCAGCGCCCAGGCGCACGAGCACCTCGCCCGGGCCGGGCGCCGGCACGGGCGCCTCGACGATCCGCAGGTCCTGCGCGGCGTGGACCCGGCATTCGAGCATTGGTCTGAGATCTCCTCCTGCGAACGCAGCGGCGGCTGCTGCAGCGGCTGTCGCGGCGGATGGTAGCACGGCGGGCCGCGGCGGATCGCCGGACCGTCTCTGCGACCGCGAAGCCATCCGGGATCCAAGTATTACAATATGTCGCGAGTAATACTTCTGGAGAAAACGGTGCCGACTGTCGTGACGACCAAGGGGCAGGTCACGATTCCGAAGAAGGTCCGAGATCACTTGGGGATAACGCCCGGGAGTCTGGTCGAATTCGAGGCTGCAGCGGACGGGCGCGTCTACGTGGTCCGGGCCGACGGGCGACGAACGAGACCAAAGCCCAGCCGTTTCGAGGCCATTCGGGGAAGCGCGACCATCAGGATGACGACGGACGAGATCATGGCGCTGACGCGAGGCGAGGATTGACGGTTCTCGTCGACACGAACGTGCTGCTCGATCTCGTGCAGGACGATCCGAAATGGGCCGACTGGTCAAAGCAGCAGCTCGACGTCCTTTCGATCTCGCAGCCGCTGGTCATCAACGACGTGATCTATGCAGAGCTGTCGATCGCCTACCGGTCCATCGAGGAGCTCGAGGCGGCGCTCGAGAGGACCGCGCTGCAAGTGGATCCGATTCCGAGGGAGGCGCTCTTTCTCGCGGGCAAGACCTTCCTGCGTTATCGGCGTGGCGGTGGACCGCGGGGCAGCGTGCTGCCGGACTTCTTCATCGGTGCGCACGCAGCGGTCAGCGGCGCCGTGCTGCTGACGCGGGACGCCCGGCGCTACCGGCACTACTTCCCATCGGTGCGGGTGATCTGCCCTTAGTCCGCCTGGGACGCAACGCAACCGGAGCCGGTGCCAGCCGCTGGTCAGCCTATGATTCGGCTGCAGAGACTCTATTCCGGGTTGCCCATGCCGACCACGATCGCCGCCATCCGCGCCACCCCCGTCACGGTGCCGCTCGAAGCGCCGCTGTTGCACAGCAACGGCGCGCACTGGGGCCGTTTCGTTCGCACGCTGGTCGAGGTGGAAACGGACGACGGCTACGTGGGCATCGGCGAGCTCGGTGGCGGCGGCGAAGCGGCGACCGCGGCGATCGAGGGCCTGCTGTCGTACCTGCGCGGGCACGACGTGTTTCGGCTCGAGGCGATGCGCTACGCGATCTGCAATCCCACCGCGAGCCTGTACAACAACCGCACGCAGCTGCACGCGGCGCTCGAGTTCGCGTGCCTGGACATCATCGGCCAGAAGCTGAACGTGTCGGTGTCGGAGCTGCTGGGAGGGCGAGTACGCGACAGCGTCGAATTCGCCAGTTATCTGTTCTTTCGGCATCCGAACGAGTCCACCGGCGCAGGCGAAATCCGCACCGTCGAGCAGCTGGTCGCGCATGCGCGGGCGCTGAAGGGCGAGCATGGCTTCACGTCGCACAAACTCAAGGGTGGCGTATATCCGCCCGCGTACGAGCTCGCGTGCTACCGGGCGCTCGCCGCGGCGCTGCCGGGCGAGCGGCTGCGCTACGACCCGAACTGCGCGCTGTCGCTGGCCGACGCGATCGCGTTCGGCCGCGGCATCGAGGACCTGAACAACGACTATTTCGAGGATCCGGTGTGGGGGATGCCGCAGCTGGCGCGGCTGCGCGAGCTCGTGCGGATCCCGACCGCGACGAACACCGTGGTGGTCGGCTTCGAGCAGCTCGCGGCGAACGTCGCCGCGCGCGCGGTCGACGTGATCCTGCTCGACACGACGTTCTGGGGCGGGATCCGGCCGTGCATCAAGGCGGCCGGCGTGTGCGAGACGTTCGGGCTCGGCGTGGCCGTGCATTCGTCGGGCGAGCTGGGCGTGCAGCTGTCCACGATGCTGCACCTGGGCGCGGTCGTGCCGAACCTGGGGTATGCCGCCGATGCGCACTACCACCACCTGGCCGACGACGTGATCGAAGGCGGCAAGCTGCGCTACGAAAGCGGTCGCATTGCGGTGCCGACGGGGCCGGGGCTGGGGGTGCGGCTCGATCGGGACAAGGTCGCGCAGTATCACGAGCTGTTTCGCGAGCGCGGCGGCTATCCGTACGACCGCGACCCCGCGCGCCCCGGCTGGTATCCGCTGGTGCCGAACGATCGCTGGGCGGATCCGGACCGGCCGGTACGGCCATGAGCGCTACCGCCGGATCTCCGAAAGGAACTCGTTGAACTCCGCGCGGCGCCTGTCATGGTCGGCGCTGCCCACGCTGCCGTCACCGGTGCTGCGGCCGCGCTACTCGCCGCAGTCGGTTCGCATCGGCGTCGTCCACCTC
>DATLGW010000765.1:0-4293 GCA_035540315.1 Burkholderiaceae bacterium
GGCGCCGGAGAGGCGGCTCGACACGCCCGGCAGCAGCCGCGCCGGGCGCACGTTTGCATATTGGTCGAAGCCCTGGCAGATCGGCAGCCGCAACCCCCACAGCGACACATGATCGGGCACCTCGGTGCTGCCGACGGCCCCGAACAGGATCGCATCGAACTGCTTGAGCCGCTGCAGACCGTCGGGGGGAATGTAGTGCCCGTGCTGCTGGTAGTACGCAGAGCTCCACGGCAGCTGCTCGACATCGACCCCGAAACCGCTGCCGTCCGCAAGCGTGTGCAGCACCTCGAGACCCGCAGCAATCACCTCGGGACCGATGCCGTCGCCGCCAATTGCCGCGATCCGATAGGTTGCCATCGTCGCATCTCCGCGTCGTTGCTCGTTCCGGATATTCTAGTTGCCGAGCACCGAGCCGAGGCGGCCGGTTGCAAGCGCATCCGAATCCGCGGTCCTTGGGAGTCCTTCCGATGAACGCCACCGATCCACCGACACTGCCGAGCTGGCGTTCGATCCTGTTCGTGCCGCTGACCAGCGAGCGTTTCCTGGCCAAGGCGCATCAGCGCGGCGCCGATGCGATCCAGCTCGATCTGGAGGACGGCGTCGCGCTCGATGCGAAGGATGCGGCGCGCGCGCGACTGGCCGACGCAATCGATCACCTGGCTGCGCACGAGATCGACGTGATCGTGCGGATCAACCGGCCGTGGCGGCTGGCGTTCGCCGATTTGCAGGTCGCGGTGCGGCCGGGCGTGAGCGCAATCACGCTGCCGAAAGTCGAGGATGCAGGCCGCGTGCGCGCGCTCGACGAGCTGGTCGGCGAATTCGAGGTCGACGCCGGCGTCGTCGCCGGCTCGATCGGTTTCGTGCTGCTGGTCGAGACACCGGCGGCGCTGCCGCGGCTTGCCGAGCTCGCAGCCGCATCGAAGCGCACGGTCGCGATGACGCTGGGGCCGGAAGATTATTCGCTTGCGGCCGGGTGCGCGCCCGACGCCGATGCGCTGCTGGTGCCGAACCTGCTGGTGGCGCAGGCGGCTGCGGCCGCCGGCGTGCGCGCGCTCGGCTTCGTCGGGTCGATCGGCGACTACGGCGACCTGCAGGCGTTCCGTCAGACGATCCGGCGCGCGCGGCGGCTGGGGTTCACCGGCGCTCAGGTGGTGCATCCGGCGCAGGTGCCGATCCTGAACGAGGAGTTTGCGCCGAGCGCCGAGGAGCTCGATTGGGCGCGGCGGGTCGTCGATGCCGCGCGCGATGCGGGGGAGCGCGGCATCGGCGCGTTCGAGGTCGACGGCAAGATGGTCGATCTGCCGATCGTCAAGCGCGCCGAGCAGCTGCTTGCCCGCAGCCGCTGAGCGCTGCACGCGTCACGAGCCCGCTCAGGCGAGCTCGCGCATCACCGCAATCAGGTCCGATTTGCCTTCGAAACCGATGCCCGGCAGCTCCGGCATCGTCACGTGGCCGCCCTCGACCCGCACGCCGTCCGGAAAGCCGCCGAACGGCTGGAACAGGTCCGGATAACTCTCGTTGCCTCCGAGCCCCAGGCCGGCCGCGATGTTCAGCGACATCTGATGGCATGCGGAATGCAGCGCCGCGGCGACCAGCCCGCGGCGCGAATCACCGCCAGCGTGCGCTGGTATTCGCACAGACCGTAGGACAGTGCGCAATCGAACTGCAGCCAGTCGCGGTCGGGCCGCATGCCGCCGTAGCGCAGCAGGTTGCGCGCATCCTGATGGCTGAACAGGTTCTCCCCGGTGGCCATCGGCCCCGGATAGAACTGCGCGAGCGCCGCCTGCAGCGCGTAATCCAACGGATCGCCGGCTTCCTCGTACCAGAACAGCGGATAGTCGCGCAGCATCTTCGCGTACGCGATCGCGGTTTCCAGATCGAAGCGGCCGTTCGCATCGACGGCCAGCTGTGCCTGCGATCCGATCTCGGCCAGCACTGCCTCGATCCGCTCTGCGTCCTCGGCGATCGATGCGCCACCGATCTTCATCTTGACGACCGTGTACCCGCGATCGACATAGCTGCGCATCTCGGCGCGCAGCGCCTCCAGCCCTTTGCCAGGGTAGTAATAGCCGCCGGCTGCATAGACGAACACGCGCGGGTCGGCCTGCAGCCCGTGCCGCTGCGCCAGCAACCGGAACAGCGGCATGCCCGCCAATCGGCAGCTGCTCGACCACGGCACCCTCTACGTCGCCCGCTTCGATGCCGATGGAACCGGTCGGTGGCTGCCGCTGGTGCACGGCACCGGACCGCTGACCGCAGCGAACGGATTCGCGGACCAGGGCGAAATCGTCATCAAGGCGCGACAGGCCAGCGACGCATTGGGCGCCACGAAGATGGATCGACCGGAGTGGCTGGCGATCGATCAGCGCAACGGGGACGTCTACTGCACGCTGACGAACAACACCGCGCGCGGTCGCGAGGGCTCGCCGGGGGCGGACGCCGCGAATCCGCGGGCGAACAACTCGATGGGCGGCGTGATCCGCTGGAAGGAGATCGGCGACTTCGACGCGCAGTCGTTCCGCTGGCAACACCTCGTGCTTGCAGGCGATCCCGCGAACGAGCGCCCCGAAGCCAAAGGCAACATCAAGGGCGACATCTTCGCGTGCCCCGACGGATTGGTGCTGGATCCGCGCGGCGTGCTGTGGATACAGACCGACGCGCATTCGCGCCAGATGTACAAGGGCGAATTCGCCAACGTCGGCAACAATCAGATGCTCGCCTGCGATCCGGTGACCGGCGAAGTCCGGCGCTTCCTGACCGGGCCGGTGAACTGCGAGGTCACCGGCGCGACGCTGACTCCGGACGGCACGACGATGTTCGTCAACATCCAGCATCCGGGCGAAGCACCGAACGACCGCGGCGACCCGGCGAATCCCACCCAGTACTCGAGCTGGCCGTTCGGCGGTCGCCCGCGCTCGGCGACCGTCGTGATCCGCAAGCGCGATGGCGGCGTGATCGGCGCCTGACCAGCGGCCCCGGCGGCCGCCGCAGGCGCGCGCATGCTGGGCGCTCCCCCCGCTCGAGCCGCGGGCTTGAGCCGGCCGGCCAAGCCCGCTGTGGTAGCGTCACGCGTACCGGTCACTGAACCCGCCCCTCCTGGAGCCCCCATGTCGCTCATCGCCCGCGTCGGCGCCGCCGCCGTCGCCGCAACCCTCAGCACTTTCGCCGCCGCGGCCGTCGAGCGCGCCGGCGTCCCCGACGACTACCGGCTGTCGATGCAGATGATCGAGAACTGCATGAAGTCGCAGACCCGGATCATCGAGCGGGCGGCGCGCGAGCCGAAGCTCAAGGCCGAGCTCGAGGCGGACCAGCCGGTGACGAGCGAGCAGATGAACGTCGAGCATCTGACGAAGCAGCTCGAGTCGACGATGCCGAACGTGTCGGCGCTGATGAAGCAATACGGCTGCTCGGCGCGCGACTACGCGACGATGATGCTCGCGACGATGCAGGCGGCGGCGGTCGCGTCGCTCACCGACGGCGGCCGCGAAGCGCCGGCGGAGCTGAGCTTCGTGCCGAAGGAGAACGTCGAGTTCCTGCGGAAGAACGAGCCGCGGCTGCGGGCGCTGAGCGACGAGGTGTCGACGGCGCGAGAGAAGGCCGGCATCAAGGACTGACGCCAGGGCTGCTTAGGCTGCCGCTGCGGCGATTCGTATCGGACGCCGAGTCACGGGCTGAGTTCCGGAAGGTCCGCGGGAGTCGGCAATCCGAGCAGCGAAGCCGTGCGCCGATTGATCTGCAGGTGTCGCCGGGTGACGAACTCGATCGGCAGATCGGCCGGCGCCGCTCCTTTCAGGATTCGGTCCACGATCGCCGGCAGGCGCCGGATCGCGTCGTCCAAGCGCGTTCCGTACGAGAGCAGCGCGTCGGTCTCGTAGCCTGCCGGGAACATCGACGGCAGCCGATGCTCAGTGGCCAGCCGCGCAATCTCGGTCATGTGCGGAATGTTCACCGGCACCTCGAGCACCAGCAGCGCCTGGACCCCGCGTTGCGCGACCGCGGCCAATGCACCGCGCAGATCGGGCGCAGGTCCTTGCACTCGAATCCAGACCGGCGTCAGACCCAGCGTCTGCGCCGCCGAGTCGTAGGCCTGCTCGTACGGCGTGGTGCCGTCGGCGGCGCGAGGCAGTGCGTCGTCGGAAAGCAGCCCGACGCGCTCGAGATCGGGAACCAACCGCGCGAGCTGCGCGAGTTGCGCCGCCGGCTGATCCGGGTCGAAGCTGGTGATTCCGGTGACGTTGCCTGCAGGGCGCTGCAGCGACTGCACGAGCCCTGCCGACACGGGATCGACGACCG
>DATLGW010000766.1:0-6372 GCA_035540315.1 Burkholderiaceae bacterium
GCCTGCTGTGGCGGCAGCTTGCTGGCCAAGGGCTCGCGAGCCTCGGCAGCGATGCCGCCGAAGGCGGAGTGCGCGAGCTGCTGCTGGTCGTCGAGGAACTGGGCCGCGCCGCCTGTCCGGTGCCGATGATCGACGCCGGGATTGCGAACCTGCTGCTGAGTTCGGCCCGCGCCCGGCATGTCGAAGCCGATCGCTGGCTGTCGGCGCTCCATCGCGGCGACGCCTACCCCTGCACGAGCTGGGCTGGCGCCGATCCCGACCGCAGCGGCCACATCGTTCTGGCGGATCGAGGTCGCGGCGCAGCATCCCCCGGCATCGAGCTGCGACGGGTGTCGGGTCAGGTCGCGTTCGTCGAAGGCGCGTCTGCGGCGACGCACCTGCTGGCGGTGATCGGCGATGGGGCGGAATCGGTCGCGATCGTCGACCTGGCCCAGTCGGGGGTGACGATCACGCCGACTCGGGCGATGGGCGCGGACGGGCTGTGCGAGGTCTCGCTGACCGATGCGGTCGCCGTCGTCGTTCCCGTCGCTGCCGAGCGCGTGCGCGATCTGCTGTCGGTGTCGGCGCTCGCGCACTCGGCCCGCGCATGCGGCGCCGCCGACCGAGCGTTCGAGCTCGCGGTCCAGTACGCAAAGGAGCGCAGACAGTTCGGTCAACCGGTCGGCCGGTTCCAGGCGGTTCAGCACAAGCTCGCGAACAACCTGATCGCGTTGCGGGCGGCGCAGGCGAGCCTGGACAACGCGGCCGCGCACTTCGACCGGGGCATCGACGATTGGCGCGTGTTTGCAGCGGCCGCGCGTGCCTTCGCGAACGTTTCGCTGCGCCAGGTCTCGCTCGAGACCCATCACGCGTTCGGCGCGATCGGTTATGCGGAAGAGCATGAGGCGCCGCGTCACTTCAAGCGGGTGCATCTCGACGTGGTCCGGCACGGCGGCGGGCGTTGCGCCCGCGAGGCGCTGGCGGCCAGATACCTGGGCGATGCGCCGGCGCGGCTTCCCGAGCTCGACCTGGGGCCCGATGCGAATGCGTTCCGACTCGAGGTACGCAGCTGGCTGGCCAAGCATTGGCCGCCGGAGCGGCGCGAGGCGTACGAGCAATCGCAGCAGGCGCATCGCGACTACGATCCACAGTTTGCTCGCGAGCTCGGCCGCACGGGCTGGCTGGGTCTGACCTGGCCCGGCCGCTTCGGCGGCCAGGAACGCACGCCGTACGAGCTGATGGCGTTCCTGGAGGAAATGAGCCGCGCCGATGCGCCGCGCGCCGGCGCGCCGATCCAGGCGGCGGCCTGGATGCGGTACGGTCGGCCGGATCAGCAGCAACGGTATCTGCCCGAGCTGCTGCGGGGCGAAGTCATCTACGGCATGTGGTACAGCGAGCCGGATTCCGGGTCGGACCTCGCGTCGATTCGAACGCGCGCCGTCCGCGACGGCGATCATTGGGTGATCAACGGCCAGAAGATCTGGACCACCACCTGGTGGGGCGACTACATGTGGCTCGCAGCGCGCACCGACCCCGATGCGAAGCCGCCGCAATCCGGAATCAGCATGTTCGTGGTGCGCAGCGATACGCCAGGAATCACGCGCAAGCCAATGAAGACGATGTACGACGGCGAGTTCTGCAACACGTTCTTCGACGACGTGCGGGTGCCGGCCGACGCGCTGGTGGGCGAGGTCGGTCGCGGCTGGGAGATCCTGACCGGCTCGCTCGGCACCGAACGCGCGTTCGTCGGAGGCGTGATCCTGATGAAGCTGGCGCGCCAGTTCGAGGAGCTGTGCGACCACGTCCGCCAGGCCGAGTCTCATGGCCGGCCGCTGCGTCACGATCCGGTGGTGCGCGACGCGATCGGCAGCTACGCTGCGCAGATCGAGGCGGGCCGGCAGCTGGCGCTGAGTTGCGTGCGCCTGCTGGCCCGCGGCGAGATGCCGACGTGGGAAGCGGCGGTCACGAAGGTCTTTGCCAGCGAGCTGATGGAGCGGTTTCACGAATCCGCTCTCGATCTGCTCGGGATGTCGGCGACGCTGTCGTCATCGGCGCCTGGCGCGCCGATGCGCGGCCGGCTCGAACAGAAGCTGAGGCATTCGCTGATGTGGGTGATCAGCATCGGCAGCAACGAGATCCAGCGCAGCCTGATCGCGCAGCGCGGACTCGGGCTGCCCCGATAGACGCAGGACGGACGGGACGCGCAATGGAGCGGAATCTGGCGGCGGATGCGCGAAGATCCACGGCGGGCGAGGATCCTCTGGCTGGCCTGCGGGTCGTCGATTTCACGATCGTGATGTCGGGGCCGATGTGCACGCGGGTGCTCGCCGATGCCGGTGCCGACGTGATCAAGGTCGAATCGCCCGAAGGCGACATGGTCCGGCAGCGCCCGCCGTTCCACGGCGGGATCAGCACCTACTTCGCCTCGATGAACTGCGGCAAGCGCAGCGTCGTTCTCGATCTGCAGACGGCGCTCGGGCGACAGGCAGCCGTGGAGCTGGCGGCGAAGGCGGACGTCGTCGTCGAGAACTTCCGCCCCGGCGTGATGAAGCGGCTCGGGCTCGACTACGAAACGCTGTCGCGCGAAAACCCGCGGCTGGTGTACTGCTCGATCTCGGGCTTCGGGCAGGCCGGGCCGCAGGCGCACGCGCCCGCATACGCGCCGGTGATTCACGCCGCGTCCGGCTACGAGGACGCTTTTGCGCGTTATCAGGGTGACACGTCGCGGCCGCCGAACAACGGGATCTTCATTGCCGACGTGATGGGCGCGATCCACGCCGCGAGCGCAATCCAGACGGCGCTGTTGCAGCGCAGCCGCACCGGGCGGGGCCAGTGCATCGACGTGTCGCTGATGGACTCGGTGCTCGGAATGCTGATCTATGAGCTGCAGGACGCACAGTTCCCGGCGGAGCGGCAGCGCCAGGTCTATCAGCCGGTGCGCGCGAACGACGGCTGGGTCATGGTCGCGGCGATCACGCCGCGCAACCTGGCGGCGCTGTTCGACGTGATCGGCTTTCCCGAGGGCAAGGACGATCCGCGCTTTGCGACCGTCGCGCAGAAGGAGGCGAACTGGGGCGTGCTGCTGGAAATCATCGAGCAGTGGACGTCGCAGCGAAGCGCGGTCGAATGCGAGCAGACGCTGATGCGCGCCGGTGTTCCGTGCTCGAGATACCGCACGGTGAAGGAGGCGATGTCGGATCCGCAAGCGCAGGCACGGGGTCTGATGACGAAAATCGACACGGCGCAGGGACCGTTCCAGGTCGCGAATCCGCCGTACCTGATGTCGGCCGGGCGCATGCAGGCGCGCAACCGGCTGCCGCGCCTGGGGCAGGACACCGAGGACGTGCTGCGCGAAGTGCTCGGCTACGGCGACGCGCAGTTGCGGCAGATGCGCGACGCGAAGGTCTTCTGAAGCGGCGCTGCCGCCGGCAGTCATTCAGGCTGCAGGCGCCTGGCCGACCGACGCGCAAAGGCGACGTCGCGTGTTCGATAATAGCCGGGACGACTTGTCGAGGAAACCCGATGACCGGTTCTGCGTACGGGCGCAAGCCGCCGAGCTACGACGCATCGATCACCGAAGTCGGCCCGGGCACGCCCTGCGGCGAATACCTGCGGCGCTTCTGGCATCCGATCGGGCTGTCGCAGGACGCGACAACGACGCCGAAGCCGCTGCGCATCCTGGGCGAGGATCTGATCCTGTTCCGCGACCGGCAGGGGCGGCCGGGGCTGCTGTATCCGCGCTGCGCACATCGCGGCACGACGCTGTATTACGGCCGCGTCGAGGAACGCGGAATCCGATGCTGCTATCACGGCTGGCTGTTCGACGTCGAAGGCCGCTGTCTCGAGCAGCCGTGCGAGCCCGACGGCGGACGCAACCGCGACCGGGTGCGCCAGCCGTGGTATCCGGTGCAGGAGCGATACGGCCTGATCTGGGCGTACCTGGGGCCGCCGCAGAAGCGGCCGGTGCTGCCGCGCTACGAGTGCCTAGAGGTGCTCGAACCCGGCGAGTTCCTGCAGGCCGACGACACCAGCATCGGTTCAGGCGGCGGCGCGATCGTCCCGTGCAATTGGCTGCAGCATTTCGAGAACGTCGCCGATCCGTTCCACGTGCCGATTCTGCACGGATCTTTCAGCGGCACCCAATTCGTGCCGCAGATGGGGATCATGCCGAAGGTCACGTTCGGTTACACCGAACGCGGGGTGAAGATCGAATCGACCCGCGATCTCGACGGCGGCCAGGTGCATTACCGCATCACCGAGGCGGTGCTGCCAACGCTCAGGGTCGTGCCGAACCCCGGCGTCGAGCGCTACGGCCACGTCGAATCGATCGGCTGGGTGCTGCCGATCGACGACACGACGTTCCGCATCTACGTGGTCGGTCGCACGCGTCAGGCTGGCCACCTCGTCACGCGGTCGCGATTCAACGGCAAGCGCTGGGCCGAGCTGACGGAGCAGGAGCACCAGCAGTTTCCGGGGGACTGGGAAGCGCAGGTCGGGCAGGGGCCGATCACGCTGCACTCGGAGGAGAACCTCGTGACGAGTGACCAGGGCGTCGCGATGTTGCGTCGGATGCTGCGCCAGCAGATCGACGTGGTTGCGCGCGGCGAGGATCCCGCCGGCGTGGCATTCGACGACGCGCACGCGCTGGTGCGCTTCGACGCGGGCAACTTTCTCGTCGATCCGCCCGTGGGCACGGACGTCGGTCCCGCATCCACCGAGGGATCCGGATCGCGTTGAAGCCAGGTCAATCCGCGTCGGGCACGTACATGTAACCGGCGTTGCGGACGGTGCGGATCGTCGTCGGATGCTTGGGGTCGCGTTCGATCTTGCGGCGCACCCGGGCGATCCGGATGTCGATCGACCGGTCGAACGGCTCCCATTCGCGATTGCGAGTCAGCGTCAGCAGCTGATCGCGCGACAGCACCCGGCGCGGATTCGAAAGGAACGCCTGCAGCAGGTCGAATTCCATCGCCGTCAGCGGCATCTCGGCGCCCGACTCGTCGAACAGCTGGCGCGATTCGACGTCGAGCGAGCACCGGCCGATCGGCACCCGACGGATCGAGGTCGCTGCACGCGAATTCGAATCGCTTGCGGACGCGCCGTTTCCTGGCTGCCGCGGCTGCATTCTTCGGACGACGCTCTTGATCCGAGCCAGCAGTTCGCGGGGATCGAAGGGCTTCGCGATGTAGTCGTCGGCGCCCACCTCCAGGCCCACGACGCGGTCGACCACGTGGCCGGCGGCGGTCACCATGATGATGCCGACGTCGTAGCGCTCGCGCAGGTAGCGAGCCAGCGTCAGGCCGTCTTCGCCCGGCAGCCGAACGTCCAGCAGCACGAGATCCGGCAGGCTCTCCTCGATCCGGGCTCGCAGCGCAATCCCGCTGTCGGCCTCCGCCAGCTCGAAGCCGTGTGCGCTCAGATACTCGACCACCATCGAACGGATCTGCGGGTCGTCGTCGACCACCAGGATGCTGCCCGCGCTGCCCATCGCAATTCTCTCGACCGGACGCGACGATAGCATTTCCGCCAGCATGATGACTACCTCGACAGCGGTTCGGGCGACGTTGCCGCCGCCTCGTGGAAATGCCGGCCCGGCAGCACGCGCTCGAGATGCGCGCGCAGCACGGCCGGTTCGATCGGCTTTTTCAGCAGCGCCACGATGCCGGCGCTGCGCAGCTCGTTCTCGACCAGTCCCTCGCCATAGCCGGTGTACACGAGCACCGGCAGATCGGGCCGCACCGACGTGACTGCCGCGGCGAGCTCGACCCCCGTCATCACCGGCATCGTCTGGTCCGTGATCATCACGTCCACCCGTTGCGGATCGCGGGTGAACCATTCGTGCGCATCGGCCGGGTTGCGGTGCAGCGTCACCTGCAACCCCCAGTTCTGCAGCAGCTCCGACATGAAGTCGGCGACCATCGGTTGGTCCTCGACCAGCAGCACGCGTCCGTGCAGCTTCGGCGCCGCGCCCGGGGTCGCCGGAGCCGGCCGCGACGGATCGCGCGGCAGCTGGGCGTTGGCCGCAGGCAGACAGATCCGGAACGTGGTTCCCCCGCCCGGGCTGCTGCTGACCAGCACGTGTCCGCCGTGATCGTGGACGATGCCGTGCACCATGGCCAGCCCCATCCCGGAGCCTTGGCCGACCTCCTTGGTCGTGTAGAACGGATCGAACATCCGTTCCATCACGTGCTGCGCGATGCCGTGGCCGGTGTCGCTGACGACCAGCTCGACCCAGGCGCCATCGGCGCGGGCGCGGCATGATGCGCACACGTGGTCGGCGACCTGCGAGCAGCGGATCGCGATGCCGATCCGGCCGGCGCCCGCGATCGCGTCGCGGGCATTGATGCACAGGTTCACGAGCACCTGTTCGATCTGCACCGCGTCGATCGCGAC
>DATLGW010000767.1:0-2418 GCA_035540315.1 Burkholderiaceae bacterium
GATCTGGCGCTACCGGTTCATCTATCGAGACCTCAACGACCTGATGTCGCGCAATCGCAAGGTGGAGACGCAGTTCAACGCGATCCTGCAGCGCAAGAACGACGCGGCCCGCTCGCTGTGCGTACGGCTGGCCGACGCGCAGCAGATCGATGCGAGCCCCGCAGCGGTCGATGCGCTGTCGACGAACATGGTGGTCGTCGCGACGTTCTGGCTGTCGTTCGAGTACGTGCGCAACGCCCGCCGCTTTTCCGACGCCGAATACCGCGGCGGCGCGATGGCGCGCGGCGTCTACCAGGTGATGTCGCTGATCGGCTCGTGTCTTCGCGGCGAGGCGCGCGAGCAGTTCCTGCGATTGGCGACCGAGCACCTGAGAACGCAGCCCGCCGCCGCCGGCGTAGAGGCGCCGGCCGGCGCGTAGCCGGCCCCGCGGCGGCGGCGCGGCTCAGCGCACGAACCCGAGCGGTCGGCTGAAGCGCACGTCGGGTTTGGCGCGGTGCTCGCGCTCGAGCTGGTCGACGAACTCCGACGGCGTCGCGGACTCGCCGAGCACCGCGAACTGGCGCTTGACCGCGGCGAAGTCCCCCGGCGTCAGCAGGTCCAGCCGGGCCAGCTGCGCGGCCACCGGCGGCTCGAGCGCCGCCGCGTCGCCGCCGAGCACCTCGGCGACGAACATCCTCAGCCGCTGGTCGGAGGTCAGCGGCAGGAAGCGCAGCTTGAACGAGAACCGCCGCAGCGCCGCTTCGTCGATCCGGTCGAACAGGTTCGTGGTGCAGACGAACACGCCGGCGAAGCGCTCCATCCCCTGCAGCATCTCGTTGACCTCGGTGACTTCGTAGTTGCGCACCGCGAGCTGCCGGTTCTGCAGGAACGAGTCCGCCTCGTCCAGCAGCAGCACCGCTTCCTCGCGCTCGGCCTGCTCGAACATCCGCGCCATCTGCTGCTCGGTCTCGCCGACGTACTTGCTGATCAGATCCGACGCGCGGCGCACCATCAGCGGCCGCTGCAGCCGCTCTGCGATGTGCTCGGCCAGCGCCGTCTTGCCAGTGCCGGGCAGCCCGTAGAAGCACAGCGTCGCGCGGGGCCGCAGCACCAGCGACGCGATGATCCGGTCGATCGGAAACCGCGTCTCGACGTTGAGCAGCGACAGGTCGAAGCGCGTCGGGGAATCGCGCCCCTCGCCCGCCGGCATCTGGCCGAGCGCGCGCGCCGCGCGATCGAGCTGACGCTCGATCAGCGACTCGATCGGCTCGTCGATTGCGCCGCGGGTCAGCGCGGCGAAGCGAGCGGCCGACTGGATCTGCGCCGGCGTCAGGTGGCCGCGGGCCGCGATCTTGAGCACGAACGACTCGTCGACGCCGAGGCCCTGCAGATGCTTGCGCGCGATGTTCTCGCGCACCCGCTGCGGCGGATTCGCGAGCTCCAGGTGGAACTGGTAGCGGCGCCGGTACGCCGGATCGATCTGCGAAATCGAGTTCGACACCCACAGCGTGGGCACCGGATTCTGCTCGAGCGTCTGGTTCACCCACGCCTTGCCGTTGACCGCCGCTCCGCGCCGCTCGTCGAGCGTCGACAGGCCCAGCAGCTGCTCGTTCACCGGCGGGAACACGTCCTCGACCTCGTCGAACAGCAGCGCCGCGCGCGCCCTGCCTCTGAGGAACGCCTGCGACACCTGCAACGACCGATAGCGCTCCTTGCCGGTCAGGCTGTTGCCGTCTCGGTCGAGGCAGTCGACCTCGTACAGCTCGCAGCCGGCCAGCTGCGCGACCAGCTTTGCGAACTCGGTCTTGCCGGTGCCTGGCGGCCCGTACAGCAGCACGTTGACGCCGCGCTCGCCGCGATCCGCGGCTGCGGCGAGCAGCGCGACCAGGTAGCGGGCGTCGTCGCGCACGTGCGAAAAGTCGTCGATCGTCAGCGAGGTCGCACCGGCCGGGCGGGTGAACGCCGCCATCATGTCGGACTCGGAGTCGAACTCCGCCGTCAACACCGCCAGCAGCCGGTCCGACACCCGCATCAGGTCCCCGAGGTCGGTCACCGCATGCTCGGCGATCGGGGTGTCGATCAGCCCCAGCGACTCGAGCCGCCCGCCCGCGCGCAACGCCGCAGCGACCTCGCCCGAGTCGAGCCGCAGCACGCTCGCCAGCAGCGCGTAAGCTTCCTGCGCGCTGGACGCCTTGCAGTCGACCAGCACCGGCCGCAGGTCGCGCTGGTACTTGCACAGCGACGCGTGCAGCAGCACCGAACGCTCGACCTCGGTCAGGTCGAGCACCCGCGCCAGCAACTCGATGTTCTGCAGCAGCCGCACGCGACTGCGCGCCAGCCGCGCATCGCAGTGCCGGATCGTCGCCGCGAACACCGATGCCAGATCCTTCGAGTGCAGCTTCACGAACTCGTCGAGGTAGTAATAGATCGCGGCGTCGT
>DATLGW010000768.1:0-1933 GCA_035540315.1 Burkholderiaceae bacterium
GCCCCGGCGCCTGATCCGCGGAGCAAATCGAGCGCTACCGCGAATGCCGCTCCCCGACCAGCAGCACCGGAACCGGGTAAGTCGAGATCACCCGCAGCGCGTCGCCCCCAGAAGCCGGTGAGCGATGCCCCCTGCCCGTGCTAGCAGCGCACTGCCGCTGTGCCTCAACGGCGCCGTAGATACGCACCAGGAAGTTGAGGTCCAGCACGTGCAGCAGGCGCAGCTCGAGACGCCCCTTGATTGACCTGCATCAATTCCGCGTCCAGTACCGCGCCTATGCTCTGCAAGACGCGCGCCGAAGCCGCGCCGGCGCAGGGAGGAATCGCCATGTCGGGTCAGGTTGCTGCAAGCGCTCCACGCGATCGCGTCGGCGCCCAAATCGATTGGGCGCCGTATCTCGCCGGAATCGGCATCGGGATTCTCAGCTGGATCGTCTTCGCCGTCGTCGCCACGCCAATCGGCGTGACGACCGCCGGCTCCCAGGTCGCCGGCGGCTTTGCCGGCCTGTTCGTCGGCCAGGAGGCGGTTCAGGCGAACTCGTACTGGGCGCGCAACCCGCTGCGCGTCGACTACGGCACGCTGTTCCTCGTCGGGATCCTGCTCGGCGCGTTCGCGTCGGCGCTGGCGAGCCGCCGCTTCAGGCTCGAGGCGGTACCGGCAGTCTGGCGGGAGCGCTTCGGTCCGTCGATCGGCAAACGCTACGTTGCGGCCTTTGTCGGCGGTGTCGCCGCGATGTACGGAGCCCGGCTGGCCGGCGGATGCACGAGCGGCAACGGGATTTCGCAGGGCCTGCAGCTCGCGGTGGTCGGCTGGACGTTTCTCGCGGCGATGTTCGCCAGCGGCCTGCTGACGGCGCGACTCCTCTATCGTCGCTAACGATGCCGTCGATCGGAGACTCACGATGATCTCGAACTCATCGACGCTGGGGCTGGCGCTCGCGGTCGTGTTCGGCGCAGCGTTCGGATGGCTGCTGCATCGCGGCCGGGTGACCGACTACAACGTGATCGTCAACCAGTTCCGCCTGAAGGATTTCACGGTGCTCAGGGTGATGCTGACCGCGATCGTCGTCGGAGGCATCGGAATCCTCGTGCTCGTTCACCTCGGGCTGGCGAAGTGGCACGTCAGGGATGCGAACATGCTGGCGGCGCTGCTGGGCGGCGGGTTGTTCGGCATCGGCATGGTGGTCTACGGTTACTGCCCCGGGACCGCGCTCGCCGCCGTCGGCACCGGCAGCCTGCATGCGCTGGTCGGCGTGTTCGGCATGATCGCCGGCGCCATCTTGTACGCGCTGTCGTTCGATTGGGTGCGCACGAACCTGTTGCCGGTCTGGAGCGCGGGCAAGATCACGTTGACCGACGTCACCGGGGTTCCCGCAGTCGCGATCTACTCGGCCCTCGCCGTGCTCGCGCTGATCGCGTTCCGTGGGCTGGAGACCCGCGGTCGCGCGCACTGAGCGCTCGCTGCCGTGGTTGGCGGCATTCGCGCTCGCGCTCGGAGTGCCGCTGCTGCCGCTGCTGCCGCAACTCGCTCCGCCGGGACGAGGTTTCTGGTGGGACTTCTCGATGAGCGTCGGCTTCGGCGCGCTGGCATTGTTCGGCACGTTGTTCGCGCTGACCGCGCGATTTCGCCGCGCGACGCTGCCGTTCGGAATCGACGTCGTCTACTGGTTCCACCGCTATCTGGCGATCGGGGCGGTGGGCCTGGCGATCGCGCACTACGCGATCGTTCGCCTGATGTACCCCGCGGCGCTCGGCGCAGCCGACCCGCGCATCGCGCCGGCGGCGATGACCGCAGGACGGATCGGGCTCGCGCTGCTCGTGCTGGTCATCGCGCTGTCGCTGCTGCGGCGGGCGCTGCGTCACGACTACGACCGCTGGCGCCGCCTGCATGCGCTGATGGCGACGGCCGGATTCGCGCTCGCGCTGGCACACAT
>DATLGW010000769.1:0-3264 GCA_035540315.1 Burkholderiaceae bacterium
CAGCGTCAAGCTGGTCGAGTTTCCCGAGGCGCTGCAGGTGCTCGAGTTCGCCGGCGGCCGGGTCAGCCTGATCGCGGTCCGCGCGTACGCCGGCGGGCCGTTGGTGCAGCGGCCGATCCGCGAGATCCGCAGCCACATTCCGAACGTCGACAGCCGGATCGTCGCGATCTACCGGCAGGATCGCGCGATCTATCCGGACGGCAATACGCTGATCGAGCCCGGCGACGAGGTTTTCTTCCTCGCGGCGAGCGAGCACATCCGCAACGTGCTGGCCGAGCTGCGCAAGATGGACAAGCCGGTGCGGCGGGTGACCATCGCCGGCGGCGGGCGCATCGGCTCGCGGCTCGCGCATGCGCTCGCATCGCGTTGCCAGGTGCGGGTGATCGAGCCGAACCGCCGGCGCTGCGAGCAGCTGGCCACGCAGCTGCCGCACGGGGTGCTGGTGCTCGAAGGCGATGCGACCGACGAGGCGCTGCTCGAGAACGAGAACATCGGCGAGATGGACCTGTTCTGCGCCGTGACCTCGGACGACGAGGACAACATCATGGCCAGCCTGCTGGCCAAGAAGATGGGCGCGCGCCGCGTGATCTCGCTGATCAACCGCCGCGACTACGCCGAGCTGATGGAGGGCGGCCGCATCGACATCGCGATCGTGCCGTCGCAGGCGACGCTGGGGCAGCTGCTGACGCACGTGCGCCGCGGCGACGTCGTCGCCGTGCACTCGCTGCGCCGCGGCGCCGCCGAGGCGCTCGAGGCGATCGCCCACGGCGACGCGAGCTCTTCGCGCGTCGTCGGCCGGCGCATCGACCAGCTCGATCTGCCGAAGGAAGCGGCGGTCGGCGCGCTGGTGCGGACCGGCCCGGACGGCCGCTCGAAGGTGCTGATCGCCCACCACGACACGGTGGTCATGCCCGAGGACCACGTGATCGTGTTCGTGACGAACAAGCGGATCGTGCCCCGGGTCGAGAAGCTGTTCCAGGTCGGCATCGGATTCTTCTGAGCATGCGGCGCGCGATCAGCCGCGCGCCGCCGATGCGTCAGGGCTCGATGTCGATCTCGTGCACGTCGCAGTCTGCCGTGGCCGCCTGCGCCAGTACCAGGTATTGCCGGATTGCCCGGCCGATGTTTTCGAGCGCCTCGGCCTGCGTGCGACCCTGCGACCAGCATCCCGGCAACGCCGGTGCGAATGCACTGAAGCCTTCGGGCACCCTTCGAAGCGCGACGCGATACTTCACGGCGACCTCCGTCAGTCGATGCCGCACGCCATGCACGGCGGCGGCCGTCGGCGGCCGCCGGTCGTCGGCGGCCGATGATCTCCCTGGTTCGCCCGGCCATCGGTCCGGGCCCTGCTCCGCGACGAACGCGCAGCGGCGCTCGGCGCCTAACGCCAGTCGAGCATCGGGATCCCCGCCGTGCGCGCGTAGGCAGCGAGCTTCGGCGTCGGATTGACCGCCACCGGCCTGCCGGCTGCCTGCAGCAGCGGCAGATCGGAATGGTGGTCGCTGTAGAACGCGACGTCGCGCAGCGATACGCCGCGCGCCGCCAGCAGCGTTTCGATCCGCCGCTTCTTTTCCTCGCCGTAGCAGTTGTCGCCGTCGAGCCTGCCCGAACAGCGGCCGTCGGCGAGCGCGCCGACGCGCGTGCAGACGATCTCGTCGAAACCCAGCCGGCGCCCGAGCGGCGTGACGTACAGATCCGGGCTCGCGGTCGCGAGCACCAGCCCGACGCCGCTGCGGCGCAGCCGCCCGATCTCGGCGAGCGCAGCCGGCAGCAGCTGACGCGCGAGCACCTGCTCGACGTACGCGTCGACGAAGCGCTGCAGCCGCGCAGGCGAGCGGCCGCCGACGATCCGGCGCAGGAAGAACGCCTTCAGCCAGTTGTTGTCGCGCCGGCCGCTCGCGTAGGCCAGCACCGCCCACGCCAGCGCCGGCGCATGCCGCCAGCGGGCCGGACTGCGCAGCAGGCAGCCGATCAGGAACCGAACGAACGTGTCGGCACGCGTGATCGTCTGGTCCAGATCGAACACCGCGACCGCGATGCCGTCGCCGGCTGCAGTCGCATCCGAACGGGCCGGGCGGGCCGCAGCGATCGTCGCCGTCATCGCGCCGATCGGATCGCGTGGGAGTCGACCAGCACGTGCAGCCCGGGAATGTCGATGAAGTACAGCGCCAGCACCAGAGCGCACAGGAACACCGTGTAGCAGACGAAGCGCTTCTCGTGGAACAGCTTCTCCGGATGCAGCGCGCGCGAGGCCGGGCGCATCGCGATGCTCAGGTACCAGGCGAACAGCAGCGCGATGAACGGGAAGCTGACCAGGAACTCGATGCGGTACTTGATCAGGAAGATGCCGAGCAGGAACGAGGAGGTGATCGCGTAGAAGAACGACGACACCAGCAGGCTGGTCTCGGTGTAGTACCGGAACGAGCGCCGGTACAGCCCCGCGCGCTGCGGATCGCCGATCATCCGGTACTCGGCGTAGCGCTTCATCGCCATCAGGTACGCGCCGCCCATCCAGTACGAGATCAGAATCGAGCTCGGCGGCAGCGCGATCGACGTGATCGCGGCCCACCCGAGAATGAACCGCAGCGGGTTGTTGATCGACTCGCTGAGCACGTCCAGGTACTGCTTGTCCTTCGTTCGCACCGGGGGCACGTTGTAGAGCAGGCCCATTGCCAGCAGCATCGCGGCGAACGTCAGGAACAGCCCGTTGATCGTCCACGCCAGCGCCAGGCCCGCGGTCGCCAGCAGCGCGTACTGCAGGTAGACCAGCTCGCGGCGCATCCGCCCCGACGCCGACGGCCGCTCCTTTTTCGTCGGGTGGTGCCGATCGAACTCGGCATCGAGCCATTCGTTGATCGTGTAGTTCGCCGATGCGAGCAGGCATGCCGACACCAGCGCCAGCAGCACCGGCGGAACGATGTCGATGTTGACTGCGCTCGGGTCCAGGATCAGCGCCAGCGCGATGCCCGGCAGCATGAACACGTTCTTGATCCAATGGTCGGGCCGGGCGATCGCGATGTAGTCGTGGATCGATCCGGTGGCGACCAGGTTGTCGCGGCGCTCGGTGGTGCTCACCATCGGCAGTCCCCAGTTCACGTCGTGCGGGTGTCGGCGTTTGCCGCAGCAGCTTACGGCGGGCGTATCGGCGCTCCAACGGCTTTTTTCACGGTCGTCGGATCGACGCCACCCCAAAGTGCGTGCCGAATACCCCAGATGGGGGCGGGCGGGGCGGCGGGGCAACCGGATCGGGTGAACCCCCCGCGA
>DATLGW010000770.1:0-5423 GCA_035540315.1 Burkholderiaceae bacterium
GCGTGCAGGTTCGCATACCAATTCGATTGGAGACGGGACATGCTTCACAAACGATGGATCGAAAAGTTCCGATTCGCATCGGCACTGGCCGGCGCGGTCGGCGTTTTCGGCGCATTCGGCGCCTCGAGCTCTGTGGTCGCGATCGCGACGATGCTTGCGCCCGGCGTCGCGCAGGCGGGCCCGACGCTCGATGCGATCAAGCAGCGCGGCGCGCTGCGCTGCGCCGTCAACACCGGCCTGCTCGGCTTCTCGGCGCCCGATGCGCAAGGCCGCTGGTCCGGAATCGACGTCGACTTCTGCCGCGCAGTGGCCGCGGCGATCCTCGGCGACGGCAACAAGGTGCAATTCCAGCCGACGACGACGCAGAACCGCTTCACCGTGCTGCAGTCGGGCGAAGTCGACCTGCTGAACCGCAACACCACCTGGACCTCGAGCCGAGACTCCACCCTCGGGTCGGTGTTCGCCGGCACGCTGTTCTACGACGGCCAGGGCTTCATGGTACGCAAGGCCGCGAACATCCAGAAGGCCGAGCAGCTGAACGGCGCGACGATCTGCGTGCAGCCCGGCACGACGACCGAGCTGAACGTCAGCGAGTATTTCCGCAGCAAGCGGATGAGCTTCCGGCCGGTCGTGATCGGCGAGCTCGCGCAGATCCAGCAGGCGTTCTTCGCCGGGCGCTGCGACGTGTTCACGACCGACATCTCCGGGTTGGCCGCAACCCGGCTCGCGTCGCCGAACCCCGACGACTACGTGATCCTGCCCGAGGCGATCTCGAAGGAGCCGCTGGGGCCGATGCTGCGCCGCGGCGACTGGGAATACTTCACGATCGTCAAATGGATGCTGTTCGGGCTGCTCGAGGCCGAGGAGTACGGCGTGACGTCGCAGAACGTCGACAAGCTCAAGGCCGAGAGCAAGGATCCGGTGATCCAGCGGATCGTCGGCACCTCCGGCGACGTCGGCAAGGGGCTGGGGCTCGACAACGACTGGCTGGTGCGCGCGATCAAGGCCGTGGGCAACTACGGCGAGATGTACCAGCGCAACATCGGTCCGATCGGCATCCCGCGCGGCCCGAACGCGCTGTGGAAGGACGGCGGGCTGATGTACGCGCCGCCGCTGCGCTGACCGCGCGCGCCGGGTAACGCGCCGCAAAGCGCGAATCGCGCGCGAGCGCCGGCAGCATGTTCGACAGCGAGCGGGTCCGCGGCGTCGCCTACCAGGCGGCGCTGCTGGCCGCCGTCGTCGGAGTCGGCTGGTACCTCGTCGACAACACGCTGCACAACCTGGCGGTGCGGCAGATCCAGACCGGCTTCGGCTTTCTGCCGCGCGAGGCCGGGTTCGAGATCGCCGAGTCCCGGATCGAATACGACGCGTCGCACAGCTACGCGCGCGCGTTCCTGGTCGGGCTCGTCAACACGCTGTACGCATCGGCGATCGGCATCGTGGTCGCGACCGTGCTGGGGGTCGCGATCGGCATTGCGCGGCTGTCGACGAACTGGCTGCTGGCGCGGCTGGCGTCGGCCTACGTCGAGGTCACGCGCAACGTGCCGCTGCTGCTGCAGCTGTTCGTCTGGTACGGCATCTTCACCGAGCTGCTGCCGCCGGTGCGGCAGGCGATCGCGGTGGGCGGCGGCGTGTTCCTGAGCCAGCGCGGACTGCGCTACCCGTGGCCCGAGCCCGCGCTGGGGTGGTCGCTGGCCGGCTGGGCGCTGATCGCCGGCATCGCGCTGGCGCTCGCCTGGCGCGCAGCGGCCCGCCGCCACCAGCTGCGCACCGGCGCGCAGTGGCCGGTCGTGTGGCCGTCGGCGCTGCTGATCGTCGGGCTGCCGGCAGCGGCGTGGGCGATCGGCGGCGCGCCCACCGCGGTGCAGGTGCCGGCGCTGGCCGGCTTCGATTTCGCCGGCGGCAAGCTGGTGTCGCCCGAGCTGATGGCGCTGGTGCTCGGGCTGTCGATCTATACCGCCGGCTTCATCGCCGAAGTCGTGCGCGCCGGGTTGCAGGCGGTCGATCGCGGCCAGGTCGAAGCGGCGATGTCGCTCGGGCTCAACGGCGCGCAGCGGCTGCGGCTGGTCCGGCTGCCGCAGGCGCTGCGGGTCATCATTCCGCCGCTGACGAGCCAGTACCTGAACCTGACGAAGAACTCGTCGCTCGCGGTCGCGATCGGCTACCCCGACCTGGTGTCGGTCGCGAACACGACGATGAACCAGACCGGCCAGGCGATCGAGGCGATCGCGCTGCTGATGGCGGTGTACCTCGCGATCAGCCTGACGATCTCGCTGGCGATGAACTGGTACAACGCGCGCGTGCGGCTGGTGGAGCGCTGACGCCATGGCCGTCGCATCGACTCCCGCCCCCGTCCCCGCCGGCTCGCGCGCCTGGCGCTGGCTGCGCGAGAACCTGCTGTCGACGCCGGCGAACGCCGCGATCACGATCGCGATCGTCGCGCTGCTCGCGTGGATCGTGCCGAAGCTGCTCGACTGGATGATCTTCAGCGCGGTCTGGGGCCATCAGCCGGCGGCCGCGTGCCACGCGGCGCGCGGCGAGGGCGCGTGCTGGGCGGTCGTGTGGGAGAAGTTCCGCTTCATGATGTTCGCCGTCTATCCGTACGGCGAGCAGTGGCGCGCGGCGCTGGCGATCGGCGTGCTGTGCGTGATGCTGGTCGCCTCTGCGCTGCGCTCGATGTGGAACCGGCGGCTGCTGGTCGTCTGGGGCGTCGGCACGTTGCTGACGTTCTGGCTGATGGGCGGCGGCTGGGGCCTGAGGCCGGTCCCGACCGAGCAGTGGGGCGGGCTGCCGGTCACGCTGATCCTCGCGATCTACGGGATCGCGGCCGCGTTCCCGCTCGGCGTGCTGCTCGCGATGGGCCGGCGCTCGAACCTGCCGGTCGTTCGCACGCTGTCGATCGTCTACATCGAGGTCGTGCGCGGCGTGCCGCTGATCACCGTGCTGTTCATGGGCTCGGTGATGTTCGCGCTGTTCCTGCCCGAAGGCATGCGGATCGACCAGCTGCTGCGCGCGCAGGTCGCGATCATCCTGTTCGTGGCCGCGTACCTCGCCGAAGCGGTGCGCGGCGGGCTGCAGGCGGTGCCGCGCGGCCAGTTCGAGGCGGCCGAGGCGCTCGGGCTCGGTTATTGGCAGATGATGCGGCTGATCGTGCTGCCGCAGGCGCTGCGGATCTCGATCCCGCCGATCGTCAACAGCTTCATCTCGCTGTTCAAGGATACGTCGCTGGTCGTCATCATCGCGCTGTACGACTTCGCGTACGCGGTGAAGAAATCGATCGAGACCGACTTCTCATGGCGCCCGTACTTCGTCGAGGCGTTCCTGTTCTCGATGCTGATCTACTGGATCTTCTGCTGGTCGATGTCGAAATACAGCCAGCGGCTCGAGCGCGAGCTCGCCGCCGGCCGGCGTTGACGCGGCCGGCGCGATCGGGGGGCGATGACGATGGCAAGCGAAATCCGGGCGGCTGGCAGCGCAACGGCCGGCGCACGCAGCGCCGAACGCAGCGACGGCCAGCCGGCGATCCTGATCGAGGGGCTGTCGAAGTGGTTCGGCGAGTTCCAGGCGCTGCGCAACGTCAGCCTGCGGGTCGAGCGCGGCGAGCGCATCGTCGTCTGCGGCCCGTCCGGCTCGGGCAAGTCGACGCTGATCCGCTGCATCAACCGGCTCGAGGTCCATCAGCAGGGCCGCATCGTCGTCAACGGCATCGAGCTGACCGACCGGCTGAAGAACATCGATGCGGTGCGCTCGGAGATCGGCATGGTGTTCCAGCACTTCAACCTGTTCCCGCACCTGACGGTGCTGGAGAACTGCACGCTGGCGCCGATCTGGGTGCGCAAGCGGCCGCGGGCCGAGGCCGAGGCGACCGCAATGAAGTTCCTCGAGCGGGTGCGGATCGCCGAGCAGGCGCGCAAGTATCCGGGCCAGCTGTCGGGCGGCCAGCAGCAGCGGGTCGCGATCGCGCGCGCGCTGTGCATGAACCCGTCGATCATGCTGTTCGACGAGCCGACGTCGGCGCTGGACCCGGAGATGGTCAAGGAAGTGCTCGACACAATGATCATGCTGGCCAGCGAAGGCATGACGATGGTCTGCGTCACGCACGAGATGGGATTCGCGCGCGCGGTCGCCGACCGGGTGATCTTCATGGACCAGGGCGAGATCGTCGAGCAGGATACGCCGGCGCGTTTCTTCGACAATCCGCGCAACGAGCGCACGAGGCAGTTCCTGAGCCAGATCCTGCACCGGTAGGCGCTTGCGGCGGCAGCGCCGCGACGTCGTCGAGCCGGATCGAAGCCCCGCAGCCGCCCCGTGATCAACGGCCGCGGCGGCCGGCGATCTGCCGCGGATCGAACGCGCTCGCCGCGGCCTGCGCGAACGCGTCGCGCAGCCATGCATGCTCGGGCCGCGCCTGCCGGCGCGAATGCCACAGCAGGTCGACGTGCACCAGCGGCGTCTCGAACGGCAGCGGACGCACCGCGAACTCGCGCCGGATGCCGGTCGCGGCAATGAACCGGTCCGGCAGCACGGTCAGCAGGTCGGAGTGCGCGACGACCTGCCCCGCAGTGAAGAACTGGTTGACCGTCAGCACGATCCGGCGGCTGCGCCCGATCGCCGCCAGCGCCTCGTCGACGAATCCGAACGGCCGGCCCGAGAAGCTGACCAGCAGGTGGTGCGCGGCGCAGTAGTCGTCGAGCGTCAGCTCGGGCGCGGCCGCCAGCGGATGCGCTGCGCGCATCACGCACACGTAGTGACTTTCATAGAGCCGCTGCTGGCCGAAGCGCTCGCCGCCGTCCTGCTGCATCGCCGCCAGCGTGATTGCCGCGGTCGCCGCCGGAAAGTAGCCGATCGCCGCATCGAGCGCGCCGGACTCCAGTTGCGGCCGCGGATCGCGCGTCGTCAGCGGCAGCACCCGCAGCGACACCGCCGGCGCCCGGGTCTCGATGATCTGCACCAGCGGCGGCACCAGCAGCGCCGCAGTCGCGTCGGCCATCGCGATCACGAAGCTGCGCCGGTCGCTCGCCGGATCGAAGCGGCCTGGCTCGATCGCGTCGCGCAGCGTCGCCAGCGCCGAGCGCACCGCCGGCCACAGCGCCAGCGCCGCCGGCGTCGGCTCCACGCCCTGGCCGCTGCGCACGACCAGCTCGTCGCCGAGCGCGTCGCGCAGCCGCCGGATCGCGTTGCTGACCGCCGGCTGCGTCATCGCGAGGTTGCGCGCGGCGCGCGTGATGTTGCGCTCCGACAGCACTTCGTCGAGCACGCGCAGCAGGTTCAGATCGAGGTTTCGCAGGGACATTGCTGCATTATAAGAATTGGGAATGACTACGATGCGAAAGATAAATTTGAAAAATCTATTTGCGGCCCTCACAGTCGATACGTAGCCAACGAACGATGGGAGAACGAAGCGATGATGACCTCCGACGCAC
>DATLGW010000771.1:0-3204 GCA_035540315.1 Burkholderiaceae bacterium
GCAGCGGCTGATCGGGGGGCCGCATCCGTACCTGGAGCGGCTCGCGGTCGAGGCGCGGCTGAGCGCGGGCGACCTGCGCGCGGCGGTGCAGCGGGGCCGCGCCGCGGTCAAGCAGTTCGGGGATTCGCGCGCGCTCGCGCGCGAGTACGGGCGCGCGCTGGTGGCCGCCGGCGACGGCGCCGAAGCGGTCGCGTACCTGCGCGAGACGACCGGGCTGATCCGATCGGACCCGGTGCTGTGGCGACTGCGCGCCGAGGCGCACGGCATGCAGGACCAGCGTACCGAGGCGCACCGCGCGGCGGCCGAGGAGTTTGCGCTGGTGGGCGCGTGGCCGGCGGCGATCGATCAGCTGCGCCGCGCGCAGCGTGCCCGCGACGCCGACTACTTCGTGCTGTCGATGATCGACGCGCGGCTGCGCGAGCTCGAGAGCATCTACCGGATCGAACAGGAAGACCTCAGACGCAGCGGCCGCAGCGACCGCAGCGGCCGCTGACGGCGGCGGCGACGCGGAGATCGGGTCCGGCCGATCGGATCAGTTCGTCACGAGGTCTGCGCCGGCCGCGGCCGCCGCACGAAACCGAGCAGCTGCGGCGCCGGCGCCGCCATCGGCCGGATCGCATGCACGGCGCCGGCGAACGACAGCTCGCCGCAGACCGCCTGCGGGCCGGCTGCCGGTTCGGCCGGTGAGTCCTGCAGCGTCAGCTCGAGCTGTGCGATGTCGCGATCGTCGATCGTTCCCGGTCCGCAATCGGTCACCACGTACAGGTCGCCGGCCTCATCGGCGAACACCTGCTCGATGACGCTCGCTTCGCAGCCGGTGTGGGTGACCAGCCGCTGCGCAGGCGCTTCGCCGAACACGCGGTACACGAGCGGGGCCAGGTCCAGATCGACGAACGCCCGCTGCGGCCCGTTCTGCCAGAACCAGCATCCCTGCGCATCGGCCTGGTAGTTGCGCGCAATGAATTCGACGATCTGCGGGTTCGTGATCGGTTCGCCGCCGCCGTGGCGAGACTCGTCGAAATCGGCACGCCCGCGATCGATCAGCAGCCAGCGGCCGCGACGGTCCAGCCGCAGCCATCCCCAAACCGCCGGCACGTTCGGCCAGCGGGCCATCGCCTGCCTGACCCGTTCGTCCATGCGATGTCTCCTGCCGCCGAAGACGACGCGACCCGCAGCACGGCGCGACTCACGGCGGATCGGCGAGGTGCGCGAAGATCCGCTGGACCATCCAGTCCCGCCGTCCCGGGAACGGCCCGTCGATGAAACCGCCGTGGCCGCCCGCGTCAGGATACTCCAGCGCCACCGCGCGCGATGCCCGAGCGGGCGGGGTCAGCGCCGAAGCCGGCTGGAACGGGTCGTTCTTCGCGTTCAGCACCAGCGTGGGCACGGCGATCCCGCCGAGGAACTGGCCGCACGACGACCGCTGCCAATAATCGAGCGCGCTGCGGAACCCGTGCAGCGGCGCGGTGACCGCATCGTCGAAGTCGAAGAAATCGCGCGCCGACAGCACCCGCTGCCGATCGAGCAGCCCCGGATATTGCTGCAGCATCCGCAGGCTCTTGCGGCGCAGCGTCAGCAGGAAATGCCAGCAGTAGATGCGGTTGAACCCCCGCGACAGCGCGACGGCGCCCGCATGCAGGTCGTGCGGTGCCGACAGCGCCGCGGCGGCGGCGGCGAGCGCCGCATCGGTGCCGCGCTCGCCGAGCCACTTCAGCAGCGCATTGGCGCCGAGCGACATGCCGACCGGGTACAGCGGCGCCGCCGGCGCGCGCTCGCGTTTGAGCCGCCGCAGCAGCCAGTCGATCTCGTCGGAGTCGCCCGAGTGGTAGGCGCGCGGCAGCCGGTTCGGCTCTCCGCTGCAGCCGCGAAAGTTCGGCACGACGGAGCGCCAGCCGCGCGCGATCGCGCCGGCGGCCAACTGCCGCGCGTAATGGCTGCGCGAGCCGCCCTCGAGCCCGTGGAAGACCACCAGCAGCGGCCGCGAGTCGCCATCCGGCGGCGCCGGCTGCGGATCGATCGCCCAGTCGAGATCGACGAAGTCGCCGTCGGGCGTCTCCCAGCGCTCGCGCTGGTAGCCGATGGCGGGTCGCGGCGCGTACACCGCCGGCCAGATCGTCTGGCTGTGCGCATCGGGCAGCCAGCGCGGCGCCCGATAGGTCGATGCGATCGTTGCGGCCGCCAACGTCGGATCGGCACGTCGCTAGTGCATGCGGTGCGCCGGCGGGGCGTCGACCGGCTCGACCGCATCGGCCACGCCGGTGGCGTGATGCATTGCCAGCTGCCACCCGTTGCGGCCTTTGGTGTAGACGTTGGTCGCGACGATGCTCACGAGCTCCGCGCCGTCCTGGCCTTCGACGACGATCTGCTCGATCAGGTTGCGCACCTCCAGCGTGCCGCTGTCGAAACTGCGGGCCGACGCGGTCCGGATCGCCAGCCCCTGGCCGTTCTGCAGCAACTGCTCGAACGACTCGCGGATTGCCGCCAGACCGACCAGCCGCGGCCCGCCCGGGTGCACGCAGATCGGATCGTCCTCGTCGCTCCACAGCGCCATCACCGCGTCGAGGTCGCCGCGCGCCAGCGCCTCGTAGAACGCTTCCTCGACCGCAAGCGCGCTGTCAAGCATCGTCGTCCGTTGCATCTGCGAATGCCGCACTCCGTCCTGACGCCATTCTATCGCCGGGGCGGCGGCAGGATCCGCGCGCGCGGACAGGCCGAGCGTGGAGGGCCTTACGCGCGGGTCGCGAACTGCATTGCCTGCCGCAGCGACGCGAGCACCGCAGCCGGCGACAGTTCGTTCAGGCAGTTCAGGTGTCCGTGGCGGCAGTGCCGCGCAAAACACGGGCTGCACTCCAGGTGCAGCCATTCGACGCGGGCGCGCGCCGAGCGCGGCGGCGAAATCCGCGGATCGGTCGCGCCGTAGATCGCCACCTGCGGCCGACCGAACGCCGCTGCCAGGTGCTGCAGTCCGTTGTCGTTGGTGACGATGCCGGCCGATTGCGACAGCAGCGCCAGCGTGTCGGCGAGCGTGGTGTCGCCGCACAGGTTGCGCAGCCGCTGCCCCGACAGCGCGGCGATCTCGGTCGCCAGCGCGCGATCGGCGGCGGCACCGGTCAGCGCGATCGCCGCATCCGGCCATTCGGCTGCGATCATGCTCGCCAGCGCCGCGTAGTGCCGTGCCGGCCAGCGCTGCGCGAGCGGCTCGGG
>DATLGW010000772.1:0-8285 GCA_035540315.1 Burkholderiaceae bacterium
TTCGGGGGGATGGGTTATAGTTGCTCGGCTGCGCCGACGGCGGCTGCTCGAACTCCCCACGGCGCAAGTGCGACCGGCGTGGCGAACCCAGCGCCGCGGCATCACTAACGGAACAGAGAAGGAGACGTGATGACTGACCAAAACCCCTCGTCGACCGCGCCGAAGCGCCGCCGCTTCCTGGCCGGTGCCGCCGCCGCGACCGCCGGCGCCGGCACGCTGGCGTTCCCGATGATCGCGAAGGCGCAGCAGCCGATCGTGATCAAGATGCAAGGCTCGTGGGGCGCGAAGGACATCTTCAACGAGATGGCCGAGGAATACGTGAAGCGCGTCAACGAGATGTCCGGCGGGCGGCTGCGGATCGACTATCTGCTCGGCGGCGCGGTCGTCAAGCCGTTCGAGGTGATGGACGCGGTCAACAAGGGCGTGCTCGACGGCGGCCACACGGTGCCGGTGTACTGGTACGGCAAGAGCAAGGTCGCGTCGCTGTTCGGTTCGGGTCCGATCAACGGCTGCGATGCGCAGCAGACGCTGGCGTGGATCTACCGCGGCGGCGGCATCCAGCTGTACCGCGAGCTGCTGAAGAACCTGCAGCTCGACGTGGTCGGCTTCTTCGCGATGCCGATGCCGACGCAGCCGCTGGGCTGGTTCAAGAAGCCGGTCACCGATGCGTCGCAGCTGAAGGGCCTGAAGTACCGCACCGTGGGTCTGGCGGCGGACCTGTTCCAGCAGATGGGGGCGCGGGTCACGCAGCTGCCCGGCGGCGAGATCGTGCCGGCGATGGAGCGCGGCGTCATCGACGCGTTCGAGTTCAACAACCCGACGTCGGACCTGCGATTCGGCGCGCAGGACGTCGCGAAGAACTACATGATGGGCAGCTTCCATCAGGCGATGGAGTTCTTCGAGATCATCTTCAACCGCAAGAAGTGGGACACGATCCCCAAGGATCTGCAGGCGATCCTGCAGTACGGCGTCGAGGCTGCCAGCTCGTCGAACTGGTGGACCGCGATGGACAATTACTCGAGGGACCTGCAGGACCTGCAGGGCAAGCACAAGGTCAACGTGATCCGCACGCCGCGCTCGATCATGGAAGAGCAGATGAAGGCGTGGGACGTGCTGACGAAGAAGCTGTCCGACGAGGATCCGTTCTTCAAGAAGGTCGTCGATTCGCAGATGGCGTGGGCCAAGCGGGTCGTGCCGTACTGGTACCTGAACGAGGCCGACTACAAGATGGGCTTCGAGCACGTGCACAAGACCAAGCTGCCCGTCTGATACCTTGATCCTTTCGTCCTGACGTTCCCGCTCGCGCCGGCAGCCTGCCTCGAGGCGGCTGCCGGCGCTTCTCGCACCCGCCCCTGGGGAACCCGATGCGCTCGTTCATCACCGGCATCGACCAGCTGAGCAAGATGGTCGGCCATGCGTTCGCGTGGTGCATCATCATCCTGACGCTGGGCACCTCGTACGAGGTGTTCATGCGCTATCTGCTGAACGACCCGACGAGCTGGGCGTTCGACATGAGCTACGTGCTGTACGGCGCGCTGTTCATGATGGCCGGGCCGTACACGCTGTCGCGCAACGCGCACGTGCGCGCCGACATCTTCTATCGCTTGTGGAAGCCGGTCACGCAGGCGCGGCTGGAGTTCGTTCTGTATTTCCTGTTCTACTTCCCCGGCGTGCTGGCGCTGGTGTTCTACGGCTACAGCTACGGCGCCGACGCGATGCGGGTTCGCGAGGCGAGCGTCTACAGCCCGGTCGGGCTGCCGGTGTGGCCGCTGAAGATGCTGATTCCGATCGCCGGCGTGCTGCTGACGCTGCAGGGAATCGCCGAGGTGCTGCGGTGCGTGATCTGCATGCGCGAGGGCCAGTGGCCGCCGCGGCTGCACGACGTCGAAGAGCTCGAAACGCAGTTGGCGCGCGGCGAGACGCCGGCGCAGGTCTATCTCGATCCCGAGCAGGGTGTCCAGAAGCGCGGAGCCAAGAGTGAGTGATCCCGCAGTCGCCCTGCTGATGCTGGGCCTGTTCATCTTCGTCATCCTGCTGGGTTTCCCGATCGCGTTCACGCTGATGGCGATGGGCGTGGGCTTCGGGTACTACGCGTATCACCAGCCGGGCCTGGCGTTCTTCGACAACCGGGTGTTCTACCTGTTCACTCAGAACACCTACGGCGTGATGAGCAGCGACGTGCTGGTCGCGGTGCCGCTGTTCCTGTTCATGGGCTACGTGATCGAGCGCTCGAACATCCTCGAGCAGCTGTTCCACAGCCTTCGGATCGCGCTGCGCGCGGTCCCTGGCGCGCTTGCGGTCGCAGCGCTCGTGACCTGCGCGCTGTTCGCGACCGCGACCGGCATCGTCGGCGCGGTCGTCACGCTGATGGGGCTGCTCGCGCTGCCGACGATGCTTCGCGCCGGTTATGACCAAAAGCTGTCGACCGGCGTGTTGTGCGCCGGCGGCACGCTCGGGATCCTGATCCCGCCGTCGATCATGCTGATCGTCTACGCGGCCGCGACCGGCACGTCGGTCGTGCGGCTGTACGCGGCGGCACTGCTGCCGGGCTTCATGCTCGCGGGCCTGTACATGCTGTTCGTGGTCGGTCGCGCGATCGCGAATCCGTCGCTCGCGCCGCGGCTGTCGAAGGAAGAGTCGGACATACCGTTCGTTCAGACGGTGCTGCTGCTGTTGAAGGCGTTCGTGCCGCTGGCCGCGCTGATCATGGCCGTGCTCGGCTCGATCCTGTTCGGGCTGGCGACGCCGACCGAGGCGGCCGCCGTCGGCGCGCTCGGCGGGCTGATCCTGGCCGCGGCCTACCGTGCGCTCAACTGGCCGCGGCTGCGCGAGTCGGTCTATCTGACCGCCCGCACCACCGCGATGGTCTGCTTCCTATTCGTCGGGTCGTGGACGTTCTCGGCGGTGTTCTCGTACCTCGGCGGCGAAGGGCTGATCAAGGACTTCGTGCTGAGCCTGGACCTGACGCCGGTGACATTCCTGATCCTCGCGCAGTTCATCATCTTCCTGCTCGGCTGGCCGCTCGAGTGGAGCGAGATCATCATCATCTTCGTGCCGATCTTCCTGCCGCTGGTCGTGCACTTCGGCATCGATCCGATCATGTTCGGCATCCTGGTCGCGCTGAACCTGCAGACGTCGTTCCTGACTCCACCAATGGCGATGTCCGCGTATTATCTGAAGGGGATCGCGCCGAAGCACGTGCTGCTGTCGACGATCTTCAAGGGTTGCCTGCCGTTCCTCGCAATGGTGATCCTGTCGATGGTGATCGTGTATCTGGTCCCCGGGGTCGTGTTCTTCCTGCCCGACTACTTCTATGGAGCGCGCTGACCGATGAGCGACGCGCCGCTGAACGCGCTGGCGGCGACCGAACTCGCGCGGATGCTGCGCGAGGGCGCGGTCGACGCCGAGCAGGTCGTGGCGGCATGCCTTGACCGCATCGACGCGGTCGACGCGTCGGTGCAGGCGTGGGCGCACCTGGATCGCGAGCACGCGCTCGCGCAGGCGCGCGACGCCGATCTGCGCCGGATGCGCGGCGAGGCGCTCGGACCGCTGCACGGCGTGCCGGTGGGCGTGAAGGACATCATCGACACCGGCGACATGCCGACCGAGGACGGCACGCCGCTGCATGCGCACCGGATGCCGGCGCGCGACGCCGCGGTGGTCGCGCAGCTGCGCGCGGCCGGCGCGGTGATCCTGGGCAAGACCGTCACGACCGAGCTCGCCTATTTCCACCCGGGCAAGACCCGCAACCCGCACAACCCCGAGCACACGCCCGGGGGCTCGTCGAGCGGCTCGGCGGCGGCGGTCGCCGCCGCGATGGTGCCGCTCGCGGTGGGCACGCAAACGAACGGCTCGGTGATCCGGCCTGCCGCGTTCTGCGGCGTCTGGGGCTTCAAGCCCACGCGCGGCCTGATCCCGCGGCGCGGGATCCAGCCGCTGTCGCGCACGCTCGACCAGGTCGGCGCGTTCGGCCGCACGCTGCAGGACGCGGCGTTGCTCGCGCAGGTAATGGTCGGCTACGACCCCGAGGATCCCGACACCCGGCCGCGGGCGACGCCGCAGTTCGCCGCGGCAGCGGCCGAGGAGCCGCCGCTGCCGCCGTCGATCGCGTTCGTGAAGACGCCGATGTGGGAGCAGACCGAGCCGGACGCGCGCGAGGCGTTCGCCGAGCTGGTGCAGGTGCTGGGTGCGCATTGCACCGAGCTCGAGCTGCCGGTGTCGGGGCTGGACGGCCTGCAGTGGCACCGCACGATCATGGAGGCCGAGATGGCGTTCAACCTCGCGCGCGAGTACCGGCTCGGGCGCGATCAGTTGAGCGACGCGTTGCACTCGCTGATCGAGCGCGGGCAGCTGATCTCCGCAGTCGACCACCAGCACGCGATCTCGCGGATCGGTCCGTTGAACGAAGGTTTTGCCGAGGTCTTTCACGCCTACGACGCCATTCTCACGCCCTCGGCGCCGGGCACCGCGCCGCAGGGTCTGCAGGCGACCGGCAATCCGGTGTTCTGCACGCTGTGGACGCTGTTCGGGATGCCGGCGGTGAACCTGCCGATCCTGGTCGGCGAAAACGGGCTGCCGCTGGGTGTGCAGCTGGTCGGCGCGCGCGGCAGCGATGCGCGGCTGCTGCGTACCGCGCGCTGGCTCGCGGAGTGGGTCGCCGCATCCGAGCCGGCCACGATGGAGCACGATCGATGAGATACCTGTTCGGGCTGCTGGCGATCGCCGCGATGCTGGCGCTGTTCCTGCCGATCGTGTTCAAGCTGCGCGGCGAGTACGCGCTGTATACGGTGATCGCGATCGGCCTGGTGATGATGCTGGTCGACATGTGGCAGGACCTGCGGGAGTAGCGACGCGATGGATCTGAAACTGGCCGGCCGCGTCGTGCTCGTCACCGGCGGCAGCAAGGGCATCGGTCTGGCGTGCGCCCGGCTGTTCGTCGACGAGGGCGCGACCGTCGCGATCGCATCGCGCAGCCAGGCGAACCTGGATCGCGCGCGGACCGAGATCGCGCCGTTGCGCACGTTCGCGGCCGACCTGACCGACGCCGGCGCGGCCGCCGCGATGGTCGCGGCAGTCGAGCGCGAGGTCGGACCGATCGACGTGCTGGTGAACTCGGCCGGCGCCGCGCGGCGCACGCCCCCCGACGAGCTGACGCCTGCACATTGGCGCGCGGCGATGGATGCGAAGTTCTTCACCTACATCCACGTGGTCGATCCGGTGATCAAGGCGATGGCCGAACGGGGCCGTGGCGTCGTCGTCAACGTGATCGGCGCCGGCGGCAAGGTCGCCGCGCCGACGCACGTACCGGGCGGCGCGGCGAACGCGGCGCTGATGCTGGCGACTGCGGGCTTGGCGAACGCGTACGCCGGCCGCGGCGTGCGCGTCGTCGGCGTCAATCCGGGGCTGACCGCGACCGAGCGCGTCGCGCAGGGCCTGCAGGCCGAGGCGCGACTTGCCGGAATCGACGAGGCCGAGGCGCTGCGGCGTGCGCAGGCGCGGCTGCCGCTCGGACGGATCGCGACCGCCGAGGAGATTGCGCGCGTCGTCGTGTTCGCCGCATCCGATGCCGCGTCGTACCTGACCGGCGCGAACATCGCGCTCGACGGCGCTGTGCATCCGATCGTCGTCTGAGCTGTTGCCGGGGCGCCCGCCGGGGCGGCGCGTGCCGGTGCGCGATCGAAACACACGGAGTCTGTGCCAATGAGCGAGCGCTGGAAGCAGCGGCCCGAGGGCTCGAACTGGGGCGATTTCGGCCCCGATGACGAGCTCGGCCGGATCAATCTGCTGACGCCCGAGCGCGTGCGCGCCGCGGTGAGCGAGGTCCGCGAAGGGCGTGTGTTCTGCCTGTCGCTGCCGCTCGACTTTCCCGGTGGCAACGTGCTGAATCCGCGGCGCCATCCGCCGCGCCGCTTCGCCACCGTGCGCGAAGGGCGAACCGGCTTCAACTTCCTGCTGCGCTCGGTCGACCCGAGCCACGTCGACGTGTCGTGCGACGATGCGGTGCTGATGGCGCTGCAGTATTCGACCCAATGGGACAGCTTCGCCCACATCGGCGCGCTGTTCGATGCCGACGGCGACGGCGTCGCCGAGCCCGTCTACTACAACGGCTTTCGCGCCGGCACCGACGTCGTCGCGCCCGAGTTCAGGCGCGGCATCGTCGACTGGTGCTGCTCCGAAGGCGTGCAGGCGAAGCGGCTGGGGATCGAGACGATGGCGGCCGCCGGCGTGCAGGGGCGCGGCGTGATGATCGACCTGTTCGGTGCCTGCGGCCGCCAGCGGCGCGTGCTCGGCTACGACGTGCTGCGCCGGTTGATGGACGAGCAGCGCGTCGAGGTCGAGGCGGGCGATCTCGTTTGCCTGTGGACGGGCTTCGACGAATTGATCCTCGAGCTCGACCGCAAGCCGACCGAGGCGGCGTTGCATGGATCGTGCGCCGCGCTCGACGGCCGCGACGAGCGCCTGCTGCAGTGGATCAGCGACAGCGGGATGGCTGCGATCATCTCGGACAACTATGCGGTCGAGCAGCTGCCGGCGCGCGCGCCGGACGCCGCGGCCGGGAATGCCGCAGACCATCCGGCGCTGCCGCTGCATCATCACTGCCTGTTCAAGCTCGGCGTGCACATCGGCGAGCTGTGGTACCTGGCCGAGCTGGCCCGCTGGTTGCGCGCGAACGGTCGCAACCGTTTCCTTTTGACCGCACCCCCGCTGCGGCTGCCCGGCGCGGTCGGTTCGCCGGTGACACCGGTCGCGACTGTTTGACAACCATCGCAACCGCGTGGCGTGCGCTTTAGCGGGCACGTCGTTTGCGCTGCACCGCGCGTTGCCGCGGCTGAGCTGAAACCGACCCCTTCGGATGGCCGATCGGCAATCGATCGCGTCTGCGGCGCGTTACGGCACGCGCATTGCCACTGCGAAGGACCGCCGCAGCCGCAGCCCTGCGGGCTGCAGCGCGGTTCGACGTTCGAAACACTCCGGAGGTTCAAAGAATGCGTTACACCAAGCAACTCTTGCCGCTCGCAATCGCTGCCGCATTCGCGCAAGGCGCATGGGCACAGACGGCCGGCGCAGGCGCCGGCGCGACCGCCGCGACGCCGGGCCAACCCGCGGCCCGCGATGGCGCGGCTGCGCAACGCGACGCCGCTGCGCAACGCGACACCGCCGCGCAGCGCGACGCCGCGGCGGCTCAGCCGGGTCAGCAGCCGGGTCAGCCGGGCGCCCGCGCAGCCGCTCAGCCGGGCCAGCAGCCGCAGATCCACGTGCAGCAGCAACCGCCGCAAGTGACGGTGCAGCAGCAGAACCCGCAGATCATCGTCCGCCAGGCACCGCCGACGATCACGATCCAGCAGCCGCAGCCGGAGATCATCGTCCGGATGCCGCAACCGCAGGTGGACGTGCAGACCGCGCAGCCCCAGGTTGACGTGCGGATGCCGCAGCCGCAGGTCCGCGTCGATCAGGCGCAGCGCCAAGCGGGCGTCCAGGTCGAGCAGGCGCAGCCGCAGGTGCATTTCGAGCGCACCGGAGAACCGCGTGTGCAGTACCAGCAACAGGGTCAGCCGCAAGTGCGCTATGAGCGGATAGACGAACCGCAGCGGCAGGCTCAGCAGCGGCAGCCAGGTCAGTCGCTGACAGCAGGCGACCCGCAGCGTCAACCGGGCCAGCAGCCGGCCGCGGGCCAGCAGCAGCCGACCGCGGGCCAGCAGCAGCCGACCGCGGGCCAGCAGCCGACCGCGGGCCAGCAGCGGGCGCAGGCACAGCAGCGCCGTTGGACGCCGGATCAGGATCGACAGGCGCGCGAGCGGCTGGGAGTCGGCCAGACGCCGCAGACGACGCCGGTGGCGGGCCAGCAGACCCGGCCGCTGCAGATCCGAGAGCTCGAGGGCATGCAGGTCGAGAACTTCCGCGGCGAGAACCTCGGCACCGTCGACCGGATGGTCGTCACGCCCGACGACCGGCGGTTCATCGTGATCTCGCACGGTGGCTTCCTCGGGTTGTTCCAGGACCGGGTCGCGCTGCCGGCCGAGCGCTTCCAGATGCAGGGCGATCGGCTGCTCGTGCGCAACGTGACCGAGCAGGACCTGGAGGCGATGGCTGACTTCGACCAGCGCGGCGCGACCTGGCGCCGGATGGGCGCGGACGATCGGCACGAGGTCGTCGTCGCGCAACGTTGATCGGACGCCGCTCGCCCGCGTCGGAACGCAGGCGCGGGCAGTGGCAGCGCCGGGCGCAACCCGCAGCGTCGCAGCTACGCGGCGCTGCGGCGACCCCGCTGCGGTTCGGGCGTCAAC
>DATLGW010000773.1:0-2928 GCA_035540315.1 Burkholderiaceae bacterium
CATCCCGGTCGCGCTCGACGGCGCGACAGGATGCCGCCGGCTGCTCAGCCTTTCAGATCCTCGACCTGATCGATGTAGCGCTGCATCGCGTCCTCGCGCGACAGCCCGCGCGTGTCGTTCCACGCATCCCATTTCGCGCGGCCGATCATGTCGGCAAAGCCCGGGCGCTCGCCCTGCGCGTCGCCAACCGTCGCCTGCTTGTACAGCGCATACAGCTTCAGCAGCGTCTGGTTGTCGGGACGCTCGGGCAATGATTTGGAGTCGTTCACGGCCTGTTCGAACCGCTGCGTCAGATCGGACATGCGCTCCTCCCGCCGGATGTATCGAGGGAACCCGGTATGATATCCCGCCCGATGCACCCGCTACAGGTCGAACGGATGCCGACTTCCGATGCCGACGCTGCCGGCACGCCGGCGCAAGCCCGGGCCGTGCTCGAGTTCTGGTTCGGGCACCCGGATTCGCCGGAGCACGGCGCCGCGCGCCCGCAGTGGTTCACGAAGGATCCGCAATTCGACGCGGCGATCCGCGAGCGCTTCGGCGGGCTGGTCGAGCGCGCGCGGGCGGGAGAACTCGATGCGTGGGAACGCGAGCCGGAGTCCGCGCTTGCGCTGATCCTGGTGTGCGACCAGTTTCCGCGAAACCTCTACCGCGGCGATCCGCGCGCATTCGAGCTGGACTCGCGGGCGCTCGCGCTGGTGCAACGATTCGTCGAGCGCGGCTGGGATCGCAATCTGTCGCCTGTGCAGCGTACGTTCGTCTACCTGCCGTTCGAGCATTCCGAGTCGATTGCCGACCAGCGACGGGCCGTGTCGCTGTTCGAGTCGATCCGGGACGACTCGTTCGGCGCCCAAGGCTACGACTACGCGCTGCGGCACCTTCGGGTCATCGAGCGTTTCGGGCGATTTCCGCATCGCAACGACGCGCTCGGGCGCGAGTCGACGCCCGAGGAGATCGCGTTCCTGCGCGAGCCGGGCTCCAGCTTCTGATCAGACCGAGGAGACGCACCGATGCGACACGCGCTGATCTTCCTTCACCTGGTCGGCGTGACGATCTGGATCGGCGGCATGTTCTTCGCGCATTTCTGCCTGCGTCCGGCCGCAGCGCAGGTGCTGCAGCCGCCGCAGATCCTGCCGCTGATGAGCGCCGCGTTGCGCCGCTTCTTCCGCTGGGTCGCATTCGCGATCGTGCTGCTGTGGGGGACGGGGCTCACGCAGTTGCTGACGGTCGGCTTCGCGCGCGCGCCCTGGCAGTGGCATGCGATGATGGGAATCGCGCTGGTGATGACGGTGATCTTCGCGGTGATCGCGCACGGCATCTATCCGACGATGCGCAACGCGGTGGCAGGCGCCGACTGGGCCGGCGCGGCTGCAGCGATGGGCAAGATCCGAAAGCTGGTGCTGGTGAACCTCGTGCTCGGGTTCGGCACGATCGGCGTCGCGTCGCTGACCTAGCGCGAACCGGCGCGGCGGCGCCAGCGAGGCGCAGTGTCCGCTGCGCCTGACCGAGCACGGAACCTCCGGCCGGTGCAGGCGCAGCGGCGCCGCTCAAGCCGCGGCGCGCACCGACTGCGAGCCGCCGAACGCCTGCTCCATCTCCCGCCGAAATCTCACGGCCGGCGCCGCCGCATCGATCGCGACGTCGCTCCAGCGGACCGGCTGCCCGGCGGGTACCGCCCGTTCGAGCCGCACGCCGTGCGCAAGCCCCAGCGGCAGCCCGCCCAGCCGCAGCGAGTCGGCCGCCGGCATCAGCTTGCCGTAGACCGTGAAGCCGCCTTCTCCGTCGAGCGTCTCGCCGACGGCGAGATCCCGTTTCGCAGTCGCGACGACGTCGGCGCGCCAGTCGGTCGGCGCGCCGGTCGCCTCGCCGCGAACGCCGATCGACGCGACGGTGATGCCGAGCTCCAGGCCGATCAGGTGGTACGGCTTGTACATCGCCGAATAGTTGCCTTGCGGATCGGTCAGCAGTCCGTATTCCCGGAAGCATCTGCGCACGTAGTCGCTGTCGGCGGCGAACGTCACGTACACGCCCCAGCGCAGATCGCGAAACACCGGCTGACCGTCGCGCTCCAGGCTGGAGATCACTTCGACCTGGCCTCGGTGCGACAGCACGCCGCCTTCGGCCGCCGGCCGCAGCACGCGCGGCAGATCGTCGGCGCCGCAGGGCGGGAACTGCAGCCCATCGGTGGCCGGCTGCAATCCCGTTGCGTTCGCGACCGCGGCCATTTCGATTGCCGATTTCGTCCCGTCGAGAAACGAATTGAACATCTGCGGGTTCATGCCGCCGGCACGCGCGTCCTCCGGCGAGATCCCGTAATGCCCCCACACCGTCTCGGGTGTCGAGCGGTGGTATTCGGGCAGGTACTTGGTTCCCTTGCCGGCGGCGATCACGTCGAATCCGGCCGCGCGCGCCCAGTCGACCATCTCGCAGATGAGCGCCGGCTGATCGCCGTACGCGAGCGAGTAGACGATGCCCGCTTCGCGCGCACGGCGCGCGAGCAGCGGCCCGGCCAGCGCATCGGCTTCGACGTTGACCATCACGATGTGCTTGCCGTGCGCGCAGCAGGCCAGCACGTGCGCGATTCCCGCGGCCGGGCTGCCGGTCGCATCGACGACGATCTCGACTTCGGGCGCGGCAATCGCGGCTTGGACGTCGTCGGTGACGAACGTCGTGCCGTTCGCCGCCGCATCGGCGAAGCTGCGGGCAGAGAGCCGCTCGGCAGGCCAGCCGACCCGCTGCAGCGCAGCGCGGGCGTTCGCCGGCGCCAGATCGGCCACCGCGACCAGATGCACGCCCGGCGTGCGCGGGATCTGCGACAGGTACATCGAGCCGAACTTGCCGGCTCCGATCAGCGCCAGCCGCAGCGGCCGGCCCTGTTGTTGCCGCTGCAGCAGCAGCGAATGCAGGTTCATCGTCGTGGGCTCCGGCGGG
>DATLGW010000774.1:0-4525 GCA_035540315.1 Burkholderiaceae bacterium
GCTACGACGAGCACTTCGGCCCGCTGTCCGGCGGGGTCGACTACTTCGAGCACACCGACCGCGCGGGCAAGCACGACCTGTTCGACAACGGCAGCGAGGTGTTCGCCGAAGGTTATCTGACCGACCTGCTGTCGCGGCGCGCAGTCGAGTTCGTCGAGCGCTGCGCGAAGCGGCGCCAGCCGTTCCTGCTGAGCCTGCATTACACCGCGCCGCACTGGCCGTGGGAAACCCGCGAGGATGCGCATCTGGCGCCGGCGCTGCGCGCGCAGATCATCCACCTCGACGGCGGCTCGGTCCGCACCTATCAGCGAATGATCGCGCAGATGGATGAAGGCATCGGCTGGCTGCTGCAGGCGCTCGATCTGCACGGGCTGGCCGACGACACGCTGATCGTGTTCAGCAGCGACAACGGCGGCGAGCGCTTCTCGGACAACTGGCCGCTGGTCGGCGGCAAGATGGATCTGACCGAAGGCGGGATCCGCGTGCCGTATGTCGTCCGATGGCCCGACGTGGTTCCGGCCGGCGCCGTGACGGCCCAACCGTCGATGACGATGGACTGGGTCGCGACGTTCCTCGATGCGGCCGGCGTGCCGGCCGACCCAGCCTATCCGCTCGACGGCGTTTCGATGCTGCCGGTGCTGCGCGATCCGGACGCGCGGATCCCGCGCCCGCTGTACTGGCGGATGAAGCACCGGCGCCAGCGGGCGCTGCGCGACGGGCAGTGGAAATACCTCGCGATCGAGGACCACGAGTATCTGTTCGATCTGGATGCCGACGAGCGCGAGCGGGCGAACCAGGCGCGGCGAGATCCGCAGCGGCTGCAGGCGATGCGCGAGCAGTTCGCCGCGTGGGATGCAGCGTTCGGGCCGATCCCCGACGATGCGCGGGTCGAACTGGTCTACACCGAGCGCGACATGCCGTCGCGTTAGGGGACCGCATGACCCTCCAGGGCCGCGGCGCAAGCGGCCCCGACCCGCCGAGAACCGTCACACGTCGAAGAACACCGTCTCCTGCGGCCCCTGCATCCGGATGTCGAAGCGGTAGACGATCGCTCCGGGTGCCGGTTCGCGGCGCGCGATCAACGTGTCGCGCCGCTGCGGCGGCACCGACGCGAGCACCGGGTCGCGATCGTTCGCGGCGGCCTCGTCATCGAAGTACAGCCGCGTGTACGCATGCGACAGCAGCCCGCGCATGAACACGAGCACGTCGACGAACGGCGCGAGGCGCGGCTCGACCTGGCCGGGCTTGATCGTGCGGAACACGAAGCGGCGCTCGCGGTCGGTTCCGGTGCCGACGCGGCCGAAACCGCGAAAGCCGCTGGCCGCGACGTCGTCCGGCGAGCGGATGCGCACGCCAGCCGAATCGGCCTGGCTGATCTCGATCATCGCATCGTCGATCGGACGCGACTCGCCGTCGAGCACCTGCCCGACGATCAGGATCGGAGTGCCGGGCGTGCGCGGGTCGGCGAGCGTGCCGTCGAACAGGCTGCGGTACGGGTACAGGTACTGCCCGGGTGTCAGTCCGTACGCGAAATACGGGCCCACCGTCTGCGACGGCGTCTGCCCCAGCGGAGGGTTCGTGGAGACGCCCATCGTTCAACCCTGCATCGGCGTTTCGTCGGGGCCGCGCAGCACGATGTCGAACACGAAGCCGAGCGCGAAGCCCGGTTCGGTCACGTCGAGCGCGAAGCGCGAGATCAGCCGGTCGCGCGCAGCTTCGGGCGTGCCCTGGAAGATCGGATCGTGAGCGAGCAGCGGGTCGCCCGGGAAATACATCTGCGTGACCAGTCGGCTCGCCAGCGAATCGCCGAACAGCGAGAAATGGATGTGGTTCGGACGCCAGGCGTTCGGATGGTTTCCCCACGGATAGGCGCCCGGCTTGACCGTGAGGAACCGGTAGCGCCCGTCGGCGTCGGTCAGGCAGCGCCCGGCGCCGAGGAAATTCGGATCGATCGGCGCATCGTGCTGGTCGACCTTGTGGATGTAGCGCCCGGCGGCGTTCGCCTGCCAGATCTCGACCAGCGTGTTGCGGATCGGACGGCCGCGCTCGTCGACGACACGCCCGGTCACGACGATGCGCTCGCCCAGCGGCTCGCCGTTGCGCCGCGCATTGCGCGTCAAGTCGTGGTCGGCCTCGCCGATCTCATCATGTCCGTACACCGGCGCAGTCAGCGTCGACAGCGCGCGCCGGATCGGAACCAGCGGGCGCGCCGGCGCCCGCAGCACCGTCGAGTTGTAGGCGGGATGAAGGTACGGCGGGTGGCTGGTCCAGTCGCGCGGCGTCGCGAAAACGCTGCTGCTCATCCGAAACTCCGAAGCGGCAAGAGCGCTCACTGTAGCGAGCGCCCCAGGCCGGCCCGTTGATCTGGATCAACCCGCGAAGCGGGCCCGAAGCTCGCGCTTGAGCAGCTTGCCGCTCGGGTTCTTCGGCAGCGAATCGACGAAGATCACCCGCTTGGGCACCTTGAAGTGCGCGATCCGCTCGCGGCAAAACGCGATCACGTCGGCCTCGCTCAGCGTCGTCCCCGGCTTGGCGACGATCACTGCGGTGACCGCCTCGATCCAATACGGATCGGGCAAACCGATCACCGCGACTTCCGAGACCGTGTCGAGCCGATAGATCGTCTCCTCGACCTCGCGCGACGCCACGTTCTCGCCGCCGGTCTTGATCATGTCCTTCTTGCGGTCGACGACCGTGATGTAGCCGTCGGCGTCGACCGTCGCGAGGTCGCCGCTGTGGAACCATCCGCCTTCGAAAGCGGCTGCGGTGCGCTGCGGATCGTCGTAATAGCCGGTGAGCAGCTGCGGCGATCGATGGACGATCTCGCCGACCTCGCCCGGCGCGACGTCGTGCATCCGGTCGTCGACGACGCGGGTTTCGACGTTGAGCACCGGCCGCCCCGCCGAACCTGCTTTGGCGAGCTGCTCGTGCGGCTTGAGCACGGTCGCGAGCGGCGCGATCTCGGTCTGACCGTAGAAGTTCCACAGCCGCACCGCCGGCAGCCGGCGCGCGATCTCCTGCAGCACTGCGACCGGCATGATCGAAGCGCCGTAGTAGCCTTTCTGCAGCGCCGACAGGTCAGTCGCATCGAACTCGGCGCTGCGCAGCAGCGCGATCCAGATCGACGGCGGCGCAAAGAACGAGCTGATTTGGTGCCGCGCGAGCAGCGCCAGAATGTTCTGCGCAGTCGGCTTGGCGGTGATCACGTTCGTTGCGCCGACGTAGATCGCGGGCCCGAGGAACACGTCGAGCTGCGCGCAGTGATACAGCGGCAGCGCGTGCAGCATCGTGTCGCTCTCGGCGATCTCGCCTTCGACGACGCAGCTGACGTATTCCCACAGCACGGCGTCGTGCGTCAGCATTGCCCCCTTGGGCAGCGATTCGGTGCCGCTGGTGTAGATGATCTGCGCCAGCGCCGAACCGTCGATCGCCGCCTGCGGATCGGTGCCGTCAGGCGGCTGCAGCGACTCGAACGTGTGCCAGCCGGCCGGCGGCGTCGCGCCGGGCGCCGTTTCCTCGGCCGGCAGCCACGCGAGCTCGCTCACCTGCGTGTCGCACGCGATCGCCTGCTGCGCCAGATCGACCAGATCGGCGCCGGCGCACAGCAAGCGCGCGCGGCTGTGCCGCAGCACGTACGCGACTTCGTCGGCATTGAGCATGAAATTGATCGGGACCAGCACTGCGCCGAGCCGCGCCAGCGCGAAACGGATTGCGGCGAATGCATGCGAATTGCGCGACAGCACGGCGACGCGATCGCCGGCGCCGACGCCGGCTGCAGCGAGACCGTTCGCGAGCCGACTGCAGATCCGGTCGAACTCGGCATAGGTCCACGCGACCGAACCGCAGACGACCGCGGTCTTGCGCGGCAGTCGCGCCGCCGTGCGGCGCAGCACGTCGCCGAGCGTGTGGCGACGGATCGGATCCCCCATTCGAGCCTCCTCGCGTGATCGCGCGACCGGTCGCGTCGGCGCCATCATAACGCTCGCATCGGCGCAGGCGCGCCGCGAACGGCGCAGGGCGCACGTGCTGCGGTCGCCGCAATGGCCACGCGGGAATCGGCGGCGGCGCAGCCATCGCGGGCTATCGTTTCCACTGCGGTTTCGCCCGCGTGCCAAAGGCGGCCGCGCTGTGCAGGTCATTTCGGGGAGAGCGGCATGAAGCGGAGTCGGGGCACACCGGGTCGCGCAGCGGGGGCCCTGCATGCTTCGCTGCTGTGCGCTTGCATCGCGCTGTCCGGCTGCTACTCGCTGCGTCCTTCCGATGGCGGGGGCCAGACAGGTTTCACTGCACCGCGGACCGTACGCGCTGCCGACGTCGCCGTGCCCGCCGGATACCGGATCGAGGCGGTCGCGACCGGGCTCACGTTCCCGACCGGCGTCGCGTTCGACGATGGCGGCGTCGCTCACGTCGTCGAATCCGGCTATTCGTACGGCGAGGCGTTCGCGATTCCACGGTTGCTGCGCATCGAGCGCGACGGCGCGGTCAGCGAGATCGCGCGCGGCGACCGCAACGGTCCGTGGACGGG
>DATLGW010000775.1:0-7301 GCA_035540315.1 Burkholderiaceae bacterium
GAGCTGAACCAGATCCTGTTCGACGAGCTCGAGATCCGGGCCCCGGACCTGTTCCTGGACGCGGCCGCCGAAGGCCCGGCCGAGACGATCGGCCGCGTGATCGCGCGCGCCGACGAAGCGATCGCGGCGCAGCGGCCCGACGCGGTGCTGATCCTGGGCGACACCAACAGCAGCCTGGCGGCGATCGCCGCCAAGCGGCGGACGGTGCCGGTGTTCCACATGGAGGCCGGAAACCGCTGCTTCGACATGCGGGTGCCGGAGGAGATCAACCGCCGCATCGTCGACCACGTCGCCGACATCAACCTGACCTACAGCCGCATCGCGCGCGATTACCTGCTGCGCGAGGGGCTGCCGCCGGACCAGGTGATCGTGACCGGCAGTCCGATGCGCGAGGTGCTGCAGCATTACCGGCCCAAGATCGACGCGTCCGATGCGCTGGCGCGGCTCGGCCTGCGGGCCGACGGCTATTTCCTCGTCAGCGCCCACCGGCAGGAGAACGTCGACGATCCGCAGCGCTTGCAGCGCCTGCTGGTGATCCTCGAATCGCTGGCGCGCGAGCACGGGCTGCCGGTGGTCGTATCGACGCACCCGCGCACCCGCGCCCGGCTCGAGGCGCTCGGCGTGGGCTCCACCGACGCGCTGCACTTCCTGAAGCCGTTCGGCTTCCTCGATTACGTGAAGCTGCAGTGCCATGCGCGCGCGGTGCTGTCCGACAGCGGCACGATCACCGAGGAGTCGTCGATCCTGAACTTTCCGGCATTGAACCTGCGCGACGTGCACGAGCGCCCCGAGGGCTTCGAGGAGGCGGCGGTGATGCTGGTCGGACTGCAGTGGGAGCGAATCGTCGACGCGTTGCGGATCCTGCGCGAACAGCCGCGGGGCGACGCGCGGCTGCTGCGCCCGGTCCACGACTACCTGCCCGAGAACGTGTCGGAGAAGGTCGCGCGGATCGTGCTCAGTTACACCGGCTACGTGAACCGCCGCACATGGCGCCGCGATTCGTGACGCGGCCGGCGAACGCCGCGCAGCCGTGAAGGTCCTCGTCACCGGCGCCAACGGTTTCGTCGGGCAGGCGCTGCTGCCGGCGCTGCTGCGGGCCGGTCACTCGGTGCGGGCGGCGGTGCGCGTCCCCGGCCGATGCGGCAGCCCGATCGACGAGGTCGCGGTCGGCGATCTGTCGGAAGCGACCGACTGGCGAGCCGCCGTGGACGGCACCGATTGCGTGATCCACCTCGCGGCCCGCGTTCACGTGATGCGAGACGTCGCAGCCGACCCGCTGCAGGCGTTCCGGCGCGTGAACGTGGCGGCGACCGAAGCGCTCGCGCGCGCGGCGGCCGAAGCCGGGGTGCGCCGGCTCGTGTACCTGAGCTCGGTCAAGGTCAACGGCGAATCGACGACCGGGCGGGCGGCGTTCACCGAGTCGGATCCGCCGCTGCCGCAGGATCCGTACGGCGTGTCCAAGGCCGAGGCCGAATCGGCGCTGCGCGCGGCCGGGCGCGCAACCGGACTGCAGATCGTCGTGCTGCGCCCGCCGCTCGTGTACGGGCCGCAGGTGAAAGGCAACTTCCTGCGGCTGCTGCGATGGGTGAGCCGCGGCGTGCCGCTGCCGCTGGCGTCGGCCGACAACCGGCGCAGCCTGATCTACGTCGGCAACCTCGCCGATGCGCTGGTCGCCTGCGTCGAGCATCCGGACGCGGCGAACGAGCTGTTCCTGGTGTCCGACCGCGAGGACCTGTCGACGGCGCAGCTGATTCGCCGGCTCGCGGACGCGCTCGGCGTGCGCCCGAGGTTGCTGCGGTTTCCGCCGTCGCTGCTGTCGGCGCTCGCCGGCGCGGCCGGCAAGTCGGCCGAAGCCGAGCGTCTGCTCGGTTCGCTGCGGATCGACAGCACGCGGATTTCGCAGCGGCTCGGCTGGAGCCCGCCGCACCCGGTCGACCAGGGCCTGCGTGCGACCGCCGCGTGGTATCGCGATTGGGCCGCCGCCGGCGGCGGGCGCCCGGCGGACGCGCGCGGTGCCTGACGCGACGGCCGCGCTGGTTGCGCCCGTGCTCGCGTTCGCCGGCATCGTGTCGGCGCTCGCGCTGGCGCTGCGCCGCGGCCGCGCGGCGCTGCCGCTGGATCGGCCGAACGAGCGCTCGCTGCATCGAGTGCCGGTGCCGCGGATCGGCGGCATGGCGATGATGGCGGTGCTGCTTCCGATCGCGCTGGCGCTGCTGCCGGGTCCGCAGCCGTGGCTCGGGCCGGTCGCGCTGCTCGCGGTCGTCTCGGCGATCGACGATTTCCGCGGGCTGCCGGTGGCGGTCCGACTGGGGACGCAGGCGCTGGCGGCCGCCTGGCTGCTGCTCGCGCTGCCGCCGGCGCCGGGGCTGACCGGGCCGATGCTGCCGGCGGCGTTCGTCGTCGCATGGCTGGCGACGATCTGGATGTCGAACCTGTACAACTTCATGGACGGCTCCGACGGGCTCGCCGGCGGCATGACGCTGTTCGGATTCGCGTTCCTCGGGATCGCGGCGCTGTGGGGGGGCAACACGGCGGTGGCCGCCGCCGGCGGGTCGGTTGCGGCGGCGGCCGCGGCGTTCCTGATCTTCAACTTCGCGCCGGCGCGCGTGTTCATGGGCGATGCGGGCTCGGTGCCGCTGGGGTTCCTGGCGGCGGCGCTGTCGCTGCAGGGCGCGCTCGACGGGCTGTGGCATCCGCTGTTCGCGCTGCTGGTGTTCTCGCCGTTCATCGTCGATGCGACCGTCACGCTGGCGCGGCGGGCGTTGCGGCGCGAGCGGGTGTGGCAGGCTCACCGCGAGCACTACTATCAGCGCGTGATCCGGATGGGCGCGAGCCACCGGACGACCGCGCTGGCCGAATACGCGCTGATGGCCGCCGCGGGCGCGTCGGCGCTGTGGGCGCATGCATCCGGGCGTCACGCGCTCGCGGCTGCCGCCTGGGCGGCGATCTACGTTGCGATCGCCGCCGCGATCGATCTGCGCTGGCGGCGCGGCGGCTCAGTGCCCCGAGGCGACGCGCGCAGGTGAAGCAACGGCTTCGACCGCCACCAGCGGCGGGCGCTGCGAGGGCCGGTACTCCGGCACCCAGCGACGCAGGTCGCGGCGCACCTCCGCGTCGCTGCGCTGGACGGCGACGTTGAGCCAATCGATCAGCTCCGACGCAAGGTCTGCATCGACGGGACGCGAATTCGCGATCCGCAGCTTCGGATGCGTCGACGGCACCGTCGCTTCCTCGTCGTTCAGCAGTTCCTCGTAGAGCTTCTCGCCGGGACGCAGGCCGACGATCTCGATCGGAATCTCGTCGTCGCGCAGTCCCGACATCCGGATCATGTCCTTCGCCAGGTCGAGGATGCGCACCGGCTGCCCCATGTCGAGCACCAGGATCGCGCCTCCCTTGCCGGTTGCGCCGGCCTGCAGCACGAGCTGCGCGGCTTCCTGGATCGACATGAAGTAGCGGATCACGTCCGGGTGCGTGACGGTGATCGGACCGCCGCGCGCGATCTGCGCCTGGAACTTCGGAATCACGCTGCCGGCGCTGCCGAGCACGTTGCCGAACCGCACGATCACGTGCCGCACGATCCGCTGCTGGTCGTGCGCCTCGCAGATCATCTCCGCGAGCCGCTTCGACGCACCCATCACGCTGGTCGGGTTCACGGCCTTGTCGGTCGAGACCATCACGAACGCCTCGACGCCGTGACGCATCGCGCTGTTCGACACGACCCACGTGCCCAGCGCATTGTTGCGGACCGCCTCCCAGCAGTTGTGCTCCTCCATCAGCGGCACGTGCTTGTACGCGGCGGCATGGAAGATCACCGACGGGCGATGCTGGTCGAGCACCTGGTCGACGCGGCCGACGTCCTTGACGTCGCCGGCGAGCGGCACCACGTTCAGCCCCGGGAAGCGCTCGTTCAGCTCGTCGGCGAGCCGGTACAGCGCGAATTCGCTGACCTCGAACAGCACCAGCCGCTGCGGCCGGAAGCGCACGATCTGCCGGCACAGCTCGGAGCCGATCGAACCGCCGGCGCCGGTGACCATCATCGTCTTGCCTTCGACCAGATAGCGGATCTTGTCCTCGTCGAGGCGGATCGGATCGCGGCCCAGCAGATCCTCGATCTCGACTTCGCGCACTGCGCCGACCTTCGCGGTGCCGCCGACGATCTCCGCGAACGACGGCACGGTCAGCACCTCGAGCCCCGCCAGCTTGCACGGCTCGATGATTCGGCGGCGAACTTCGTGCGGCGCCGACGGAATCGCGACGATCACGGTGCTCACGCCGAGCCGGCGCGCGACCTGCACTGCGGCATCGGTGCGGTCGACGACGTCGAGCCCGCGGAAGATGCGGCCGATCTTCACCGGGTCGTCGTCGAGCAGCGCGACCGCGCGCCACTGCGCGCTGCGGTCGAGATCGTCGAGCAGCCGCGCTGCAGCGCTGCCGGCTCCGACGATGATCACCGGACGGCCCGAGCGGTGCGTGCGGCGCGATTGCCGGTGCTCGGACCACATCGCGTACGCGACGCGGCTGCCGACGATGAACAGCGTCATCAGCAGCGGCTGCAACAGCAGGATCGAACGCGGAATCGTCAGGAACGGATCGATGATCGACAGCACGACCGGCGCGGCGACTGCCGCCAGCCCGATCGCGATCAGCAGCTGTCGCCCGTCCTGCAGGCTCATGTAGCGCCAGATCCGCTGGTACAGGCCCAGCGCCCAGAAGATCGCGCCCTGGACCGCAACGGTCACCAGCAGCACGGCGCTCGCCTGCTGCAGGTGAAACACCGCCTCGGGGAACGGGAACCGCGCGAAATAGGCGATCGTCCACGCAGCGGCCGCCACGCCGATGTCGTGAGACCACGCAAGCAGGTAACGCCAGTGCGGCATTCGAGGCACGCTGATCATCCCAGGGCGCGGTTCCGTCGGGTGCGGCGGGCTGAGGGGAACGGGGATCTACCGCGGAGCGGCGTATTGTATCGCGGCACCAGTGACCCTGTTGCGAGCGAGTCCGCGCGGAACGGCAGAGTACAATCCCCGGCATCGTCCGCACGGACTCGACGCTTGCAGCCGATCGTGCCGTCCACCTCGCAGCCGGTTTCCCCCTCGATCTTCAAGGCCTACGACGTCCGCGGAATCGTCGACGATACGCTGACCGAGCCCGCGGTCCGGTCAATCGGCGCTGCGCTGGGCGAGCAGGCGCGCGCGCATCGGATCGGCGCGATCGTCGTCGGGCGCGACGGGCGATTGTCGGGCCCGCGGCTGGCGGCAGCGCTTTCGGACGGGATCGCGTCGACCGGCGTCGACGTGATCGACATCGGCATGGTGCCCACGCCGGTCGTCTACTTTGCGACGGCGCTGACCGGCACGGGCTCCGGCGTCGCCGTGACCGGCAGCCACAATCCGCCGGAGTACAACGGCCTGAAGATGATGATCGGCGGCGTCACGCTGTACGGCGACGCGATCCAGGACCTGCGTCGCTCGATTGCGAACGGCACGCCGGCGGCCGCCAAGCGCGGTTCGGTCTCGCAGCGCGACGTCGCCGACGAGTACCTCGAAAGGATCCGCTCCGACGTGCGGCTCGCGCGCCCGATGAAGATCGCCATCGACTGCGGCAACGGCGTGGCCGGCGTGCTCGCGCCGCGACTGTATCGCGAGCTCGGCTGCGACGTCGTCGAGCTGTTCTGCGACGTCGACGGCAATTTCCCGAATCATCATCCGGACCCGGCGCATCCGGAGAACCTGCAGGACCTGATCCGATCCCTGCGCGAGACCGATGCCGAGATCGGGCTCGCGTTCGACGGCGACGGCGACCGGCTCGGCGTGGTCACGAAGGACGGCCGCATCATCTTCCCCGATCGCCAGCTGATGCTGTTCGCGCGCGACGTGCTCGAGTCGCGCCCGGGCGCGCAGGTGATCTACGACGTCAAGTGCACCCGCAAGCTCGGCGAATGGATCCGCCGCTACGGCGGCCAGCCGCTGATGTGGCGCACCGGCCATTCGCTGATCAAGGCGAAGCTGAAGGAGACCGGCGCGCCGCTGGCCGGCGAGATGAGCGGCCACGTGTTCTTCAACGACCGCTGGTTCGGGTTCGACGACGGGCTGTATGCGGGCGCGCGGCTGCTCGAGATCGTGTCGAAGGTGTCGGATCCGGGCGAGCTGCTGAACGGGCTGCCCGACTCGCTGACGACGCCCGAGCTGCACGTGAAGCTCTCCGAAGGCGAGAGCTTTGCGCTGATCGAGCGGCTGCAGCGCGACGCGCGCTTCGAAGGCGCCGACGAAGTGATCACGATCGACGGCGTTCGCGTCGAGTACCGCGACGGGTTCGGGCTGGCACGCGCATCGAACACGACGCCGGTCGTCGTCACCCGCTTCGAGGCCGACACCCCCGAGGCACTCGAGCGGATCAAGAACGACTTCCGGCGGGCGATCCTGGCGGCCAAGCCGGACGCGAAGCTGCCGTTCTAGGCGCGCCAGGCCGGGAGGCCTTTTTTGCCCCGGACGCTGTACTCGCTCGGCTGGCTGCTGGCCACGCCGCTGGCGCTCGGCTACCTGACCTGGCGTTCGCTGCGCCAGCCGGAATACCGGCGCCACTGGGGCGAGCGATTCGGCATCCACCCGGCGCGGGACACGACGGCGCCGCTGCTGTGGATCCACGCCGTGTCGGTCGGCGAGACGCGGGCAGCGGCGCCGCTGATCGCCGCGCTGCGCGCGCGTTATCCGGCCGTGCAGATCCTGCTGACCCACATGACGCCAACCGGCCGGCAGACCGGGCGCGAGCTGTTCGGCGACGCGGTCGCGCAGGCCTACCTGCCGTACGACCACCCGTGGGCGATGCGCCGGTTCCTGGCGGCGTGGCGGCCCGCTGCCGGCCTGCTGATGGAGACCGAGCTGTGGCCGAACCTGGTCGCCGTCGCGCGCGAGTCGGGCGTGCCGCTGGCAGCGGTCAATGCGCGGCTGTCGCAGCGTTCGCTCGCGCGCGGCCGGTTGCCGCAGCCACGCGTCGAGCACCAGCGCCTCCTCGCCGTCGCGCGTGCTCGCCGCGAGCACGACCGGCCGCCCGGCGAGCCGCGCGCGCCAGCTGCGGCCGCGCTCGAGCAGTTGCGGCGGCGGCGCATTGTCGAACTTCAGGTTGCCGGTGCACACATCGACGCGCGCGCCCAGCTGCGCGATCCGCTCGGCGTCGGCGGCGCTTTGCGCCAGCACCCGCGACAGCCCCTGCGCCGCGTCGCGGATCAGCGCGCCGCGCTTCAGGCCGCGCTCGAGCGAACGCTGCGACAGCCGCGCATTGACCGCTGCCAGCGGCACGCCCGA
>DATLGW010000776.1:0-2836 GCA_035540315.1 Burkholderiaceae bacterium
GGTCGGCGGGCGGCGTTCGTTCGGTCGAGCACCTGCGCGACGTGATGGCCGAGTTGCAGGTGGCCACCGTGCGTGCGCAGGTCGCGTTGTCGCTGATGACCGACTTCGAGAACTTCAGCAAGTTCAAGCCGGCGGCATACCACGAGAAGACGCTGAACACGATGCTCGACCAGCTGATCGGCTGGGGCAGCGCGCTGAAGGCGCTGCGCGAAGGTCGGCTCGACACGCTGCGACAGGCGGCGTAGCGGCGACGGCCGCCGACGGCGCCCGCTCGTCGCGCTGCGACAGGCGGCATTGCGGCCGACCGCGGGTCTGGCCGATCGAATCCGCGGCGGAGCCGACAGCCCCACTGCGGCACCGCCATTGTTGCCCGCTTCGGTGCTGCGCCGCATACTGCGCGCCATGGCCGCCGCGACCGGCGAATGGACCGTGTTCGATCCGCGCACGCCGATCCTGACGTGCTCGTATTCGTTCGGCCCTTCGGTGGCGCGCTCGCTCGCCGTCGGCGCCGACGAGGGCTTTTTCGTGATCAGTCCGCCGGCGGGCATCGCGCGCGGCGCGATGGAGCAGCTGCGCGGCTACGGTCCGATTCGCGCACTGGTCGCACCGAACGCTTTCCATCACCTCGGCCTGGTCGATTGGCACACGCGCTTTCCGGAAGCGACGGTGTTCGCGCCGCAGCAGTCGATCGAGCGCGTAAAGCGCCACACGAAGATCGACGATATCCGCCCGCTGTCGGAGGCGGCGTCGATCAGCGGCCCCAGAGCGGAGCTCGTCGACATGCCGCACTACCGGACCGGCGAGCTGCTGCTGCGGATCCGGACCGAAGCGGGGATCGTCTGGTACGTGACCGACGTGATCACCAACCTGTCCGAGCTGCCGCGCAACCCGCTGTTCAAGCTGCTTTACCGCGTCAGCGGCAGCGCGCCGGGGCTGAAGTTCAACAATTTCGCGGCGCTCGCGATGGTTCGCCGCAAGAAGGCGCTGAAGCGCTGGCTCGCCGAGCAGATCGATGCGGCGCCGCCGCGATGGCTGATTCCGGCGCACGGCGAGATCGCCGCGATCGGAGATCAGCCCGAGACGCTGCGGCGCGTCGTGTCACCAGCCCCATAGCAGCGAGCGCGCGACCCAGCCGGTGGGCCCGCCTTCCTGGCGCACCCGGACCCAGCCGGAGCGGCGCTCGAGCGTGCGCAGCACCTCGCCGTAGTGCACCTTGCCGACGACCCGGCTTCGCGTGCCGGGCCCGCTGCGCACGTTCGCGGTCTTCACCTTGACGACGAAGTGCGGCTTGGAGCCGGTCAGCGGCCGGTAGACCCAGCCGACGTCATTCTCGAAGTCGCGGACCTTCAGCCATTGTCCGCTGCGGCCGATGACCAGCAGCGGATAACCGCGGTTCAGCTTCCAGAGCGCCTCATGCTGAGTGCCCGCGCCCGATCGCATGTGAATCGACGGTCGATCGACGCTGACCATCTGCCGCGCGTGAGCGGGCAGTGCGATCGCCAGGAACAGAATGATGAACAGCAGGCGGCAATGAAGCAATCTCGCTGCGGTCATCCGGCAGCCCCTCCCGGTGGTTGCGAAGTGGGCTGCTCATTCTATTCAAGCGGCGCGGGGCCGGTCAGTCCGGAGGATTACGCAGCTAACCGGATCGGGTCGGATTGTTGCGTCGACGCGGCGGCTTCGCGGTCCCGTGCATCGGTCGCCTTGGCGCCGCCGAGCGCCGCGACGAGCTCGGCGAGCAGCGCCGACAGCTCGCCGGTCATCAGCATCATCTCGGTCTCGAAGCGTTCGCCGGCGTCGGCGGCGTCTTGCTGCGCGCTTTCCGTCAGCACGTCCAGCGCGCGGATCCGGCGCAGCTCGAGCTTGTCGGTCAGCAGGAAGCTGACCTTGTCGCGCCATGTGAGCGCAAGCTTCGTGCACTGCTTGCCCGATTTCACGTGCTTGGCGACTTCGTCGGCCTCGAGCGTCTGGTTCGCATAGCGGATCGACGCCCGGCCGTCACGCGCCTTCAGCTCGACGTCCTGGTCGATCCCGAACCCGGGCGGCGGTTCGCCCGACAGCAGCCACTCGGTCATCGCGGCAGTCACCGAGCGCTCGACCTTCAGCAGCCGTCCCGGAAAGCCCGGAACCGCCCGCGCCAGCACGCCGATCAGCTCGTCGGCGCGGTTCGCGCTCGCCGCATCGACGACCAGCCAGCCGGCGTCCGGATCGATCCACGCGCGGGTGTCCGACGACAGGCTGAATGCGCGCGGCAGCAGCTCGTCGCGGACCGCTTCCTTGAGCTCCTTCATCCGCTTGCGCCCGGGGCGAAAACCTTCCTCTTCCTCGATCCGGTCCACGCGCTGCTTCAGCACCTGCGCAACGACCTTGGCCGGCAGCAGCTTCTTCTCCTGGCGCAGCGTCAGCAGCATCTGACGGTGCAGCGCGCAGACCAGGCGCGGATCGGCAGCGTGCGGCGCGACCCAGCCCACGTTCGTGTCCTGCAGGCTCGCCGCTTCGGCGAACTTCATCGGCTGCAGGTTCTCGGCCAGCGCATCGGCATCGACTTCCCAGTTCGCCGGCATCCGATAGACGATCAGATTCTTGAACCACATGACTCGCGCAGATCCTTTGCAAATCGCGTCAGTATGCGCTGCACGTCCAGCGGTTCGAAGATCGGATTCGACCGCATTGACACGCCGCGACGGAGCGCGTAGCGGCCGCGGCCGGGCGATCACGACAGCGTGTAGCGCTTTCCGACCGCCGCGGGCACGACCGCCTCGCCGAACGCGTTCGCCAGCGCAGTCACCGCCCGCCATCCGGTGCAGTGAGCCGGCGCGACCATCTGCACCTCCAG
>DATLGW010000777.1:0-2347 GCA_035540315.1 Burkholderiaceae bacterium
TCCCGGTGGTGCCGGTCGCGATCCATGGCGCCCGCGCCGTGCTCGGCGAGGAGCGCTGGCTGCCGCGGCGGCATCCGATCCGGCTGACGGTCGGCGAACCGCTGTCGGCGCCGGAAACCGACGACGAGCGCGAACGCTTCCGGCACGCGGTCGCGCTGCGCGATGCGGCGCGCGCGCACATCCTCGCGTTTTGCGGCGAACCGGACGCGGCACGGGTGAACGCAGCGGACATCCGAGAGCGCCGTCTGCAGCCCGGCGTGCGCCGCCGCGAAGCGTTCGGCTGGGCAATGTACGACTTCGCGAACTCGGGCTACACGACCGTCGTCATCACCGCGATCTTCAACGCGTATTTCGTGTCGGTCGTCGGCGGCAGCGCGCCGTGGGCCACGTTCGCCTGGACCTCGGCGCTGGCGGCGTCGTACCTGCTGATCGTGCTGACCGCGCCGATCCTGGGCGCATACGCCGACGCGCACGCCGCCAAGAAGCGGCTGCTGCTGGTGACCACGGTCGGCTGCGTGCTCGGCACCGCGGCGCTCGGTCTCGCGGGTCCCGGCGACCTGTGGCTCGCGATCGCGCTCATCATCGTATCGAATTATTTCTACGGCAGCGGCGAGAACCTGGTGGCCGGATTCCTGCCCGAGTTGGCCAGCCGCGACAGCCTGGGCAAGGTCTCGGGCTGGGGCTGGAGCCTCGGCTACACCGGCGGCCTGCTCAGCCTCGGACTGTGCCTGGCCTACGTGACATGGGCCCAGGCGCGCGGGGACAGTGCGGCCGAGTTCGTGCCGGTCACGATGTGGATCACCGCGGCGCTGTTCGCTGCGGCGAGCGTGCCGACGTTCGCGCTGCTTCGCGAGCGGGCGATCCCGCAGCCCGGAGCCGAGCGCGCGGCGCTGGCGGCCGCGTTCCGCCGGCTGGGGGCGACGATCGCGCAGCGCGCGCGCTATGTCGACATGAGCCGATTCATGGTCTGCATCCTGTTCTACCAGGCCGGGATCCAATCGGTGGTCACGCTGGCGGCGATCTATGCGCAGCAGGCGATGGGCTTCACCACGCAGCAGACGATCCAGCTGATCTTCCTGGTCAACGTGACCGCGGCGATCGGCGCGTTCGGCTTCGGCTATCTGCAGGACCGGATCGGGCACGTGCCGGCGATCCGGCTGACGCTGATCGGCTGGATCCTGATGGTGCTGCTGGCCTGGGCGGCCGAGGGCCCGGCGATGTTCTGGATCGCCGCGAACATCGCCGGCCTGTGCCTGGGCGCGAGCCAATCGGCAGCCCGGGCGCTGATCGCGTTGTTCAGTCCCGCGGGCCGGCAGGCGGAATTCTTCGGGCTGTGGGGACTGGCGGTGAAGCTGTCGGCGATCCTCGGGCCGATGACCTATGGCGTGGTCACGTGGATCTCCGGCGGCGATCACCGGCTCGCGATCCTGATGACCGGAAGTTACTTCGTGCTCGGATTGGCGATCCTGTACTCGATCGACGCCGAGCGCGGCCGACGGGCGGCGACCGGCGACGCGTGATCAGCGCGGGCGCAAGCCCGCACCGGGTCGGTCGCTGCCGCTCAAGCCGCCGAGGACGCGCCGTCGGAACGGCGCGAGCCGCCGGGCCGCGTTGCGCCGCAGGCCCGCCCGATCGCCTGCCGCGCGGCCATCTCCGCCCCCAGCGCGGCCTCCAATGGCCGCAGGCACAGACCGGCGTGGCCGTAGTTCAGGTTCTCGTACAGTTCGGCGGCGGCGGGTCGCGCGGCGAACAGCGCGTACAGCGCCGCATTCGGCCGCACCCCGGCCAACTCGCGCGCCAGCCGCGCCACCACCGCGCGGTACTGCGCCGCGTCGATCGGCACCGCGCTGCGCTCCAAGCGTTCGAGCACATCCGACAGCGTCGCCAGCACCGCCAGCCGCTCGCCGTCGACGGTGCCGTCGTCGAGGGCACCGCTGTCTGGATTTCGCATCTGGGTTCTCCTGGGCATTTCCTGCCGCCGCAACCGCCGCAGCGACGGGCAGGTTTCGCTGCGGTCCAGATGGGGACGCGGCTGGCTGCTTCAAGCGCGGCCGCCCCCCGTTCCGCGCAGGTTCCCCGCTGTGGCGTGCGAGCCGCGTCCGATCCGCCGATCCTCGCGTGCCTGCCGCCGCCGGTCGCGCGCAGCCTGCCGCGCCGGTGCCGGCGCAGCGACGCTTGCGGCCATGGCCACAGGAAACGCGATGCTCAGCCGAACCGACCGTCGCCGTGTCGCGACGGATCTCACGCAGACCGTGTCGACTGCGCTGATCTGCGGCTGGACCGCCGTGATGGCAGGATCGGCGCTGGTCGTGTCGCTGCAATCCGGCGGCGCCGCCGGCCCCTGGAT
>DATLGW010000778.1:0-8854 GCA_035540315.1 Burkholderiaceae bacterium
CACCGCGACCTCGTCGTCGTCGAAACATTCGGCGAGCAGCGCGCGCACGGCCGCGGTCGTCGCCGGCGTGAGCTCGGACATCTTGATCATCGCGCGGTTGCCGGCAGCCAGCGCCGTCGCCAGCGGGCCCAGCGTCAGGTAGACCGGAAAGTTCCACGGCGCGATGATGCCGACCACGCCCTTCGGCTGGTACTCGACCCAAACGCGGTTCGTCAGGAACAACAGCTCGGCGCGGCGGCGGCGCGGGGCCATCCAGCGGCGCAGGTTCCGCAGCGCATGGTCGATCGCGAGCACCGATCCGAGCACGTCGACCAGCAGGCTCTCGTTGCGCGAGCGCCCGCCGAAGTCGTCCGAGATCGCTGACGCCAGCCGCGCCTTGTGCCGCTGCAGCGCCGCACGCAGCCGGCGCAGCTTGTCCTTGCGCTGCGACAGCGACGGGCTGCCCGCGCGATCGAACGCCGCGCGCTGCCGCTCCAGCGTCGACCTCATTCCGATCCCGGCGCGTGATGGGCGCGGCGTTCAGCCGCGGACGCGCTGCGTCGTCTGCGGATCGAACCAGTGGACGGCGTCGGCACCGAAACCGAGCCGCAGCGTGTCCCCGGCCGCAGGCCGAATCGAATCGTCGGTTCGCACGATGATCGGCTGCCGGCCGAACAGCAGGTGCTGCAGGTGATCGGCGCCCAGCGATTCGACCATCTCGACCGTTGCCGCGAGTTGTTCGCCGCCGGTGCCGATCGCCTCCGGCCGCAGCCCGAGCAGCAGCTCGCGCCCGGCAAGGTCGACTCTCGGCTGCGGCAGCGCGATCGCCCCAGCGTCGGTCTGGAAGCTCGCGCCGTCGGCACTGACGCGCCCCATGATCAGGTTCATCGGCGGCGCGCCGATGAACGCGGCGACGAACGTGGTTGCCGGCCGATGGTAGACCTCGTACGGCGTGCCGATCTGCTCGACGCGGCCCGAGTTCATCACGACCATCCGGTGCGCGAGCGTCATCGCCTCGACCTGGTCGTGCGTGACGTACAGGCTGGTTGTGCCCAGCCGACGGTGCAGCTTCTGGATCTCCAGCCGCGTCTGTACGCGCAGCTTCGCGTCGAGGTTCGACAGCGGCTCGTCGAACAGGAATGCCGCCGGTTCGCGCACGATCGCACGCCCCATCGCAACCCGCTGGCGCTGGCCGCCCGACAGCTCGCGCGGGCGGCGCTTCAGCAGCGGCCGCAGCTCCAGGATGTCCGCGGCCGAGTGAACGCGCTGCTCGATCTCCGACTTCGCCATGCCGCGGATCTTCAACCCGTACGCCATGTTGTCGAACACACTCATGTGCGGATACAGCGCGTAGTTCTGGAACACCATCGCGATGTTGCGGTCCTTCGGCTCGATGTGATTGACGCGCTGCTCGCCGATGTAGACGTCGCCGGCGGTCGCCGCCTCCAGCCCCGCGACGATCCGCAGCAGCGTGCTCTTGCCGCAGCCCGACGGCCCCAGGATCACGATGAACTCGCCGTCGCCGATGTCGCAGTCGACGCCGTGGATCACGCGGGTCGCGCCGAACGCTTTCTCGATCCCCTGCAGCCGCACGCTCGCCATCGTTCACTTTTCCGTTTCGACCAGCCCGCGCACGAACGCCCGCTGCATCAGCAAGACCACCAGCGCCGGCGGCAGGATCGCCAGGATCGCCGTCGCCATCACCAGGTTCCAATCGGTCAGCGCGTCGCCGGTTCCGATCATCTTCTTGATGCCGATCACGATCAGGTCCATCGACTGGCCGGTCGTGAACAGCAGCGGCCACAGGTACTGGTTCCACCCGTAGATGAACAGGATCACGAACAGCGCCGCGATGTTCGTGCGCGACAGCGGCAGCACGACGTCGAAGAAGAAGCGCATCGGTCCCGCCCCGTCGATCTTCGCGGCCTCGACGTATTCGTCCGGGATTGTCAGGAAGAACTGCCGGAACAGCAGCGTCGCGGTCGCCGATGCGATCAGCGGCACCGTCAGGCCCGTGTACGTGTTGATCAGTCCCAGTCCGGCGACGACCTCGTAGGTCGGCAGGATCCGCACCTCGACCGGCAGCATCAGGGTGATGAAGATCATCCAGAAGAAGAACATCCGCAGCGGGAAGCGGAAGAACACGACGGCATAAGCGGAGATCACCGACACGGCGATCTTGCCGAACGTGATCACCAGCGCGACGACCAGGCTGTTCCACATCATCCAGGCCACCGGCGGCGACAGTTGCCTGCCGCCGCCCTGCGTCAGCGCCTGCCAATAGTTCTGCACGCCCTGGTCGCCCGGCACCAGCGGCATCGGCACCTGCGCGATCTCCTGCGGCGCCAGCGTCGACGCGACGAACGCCAGGTACAGCGGGAACGCGGTGATCAGGACCCCGACCCAGATGATCAGGTGCGCGAACCAGTTCGTGCGGTCCTGCCAATCGGCTGCGCGGGCGGCAGCGGGCAGCGGCGCGGGGGCCTTCAGCGTGGCCATCAGTAGTGGACCCGCCGCTCGATGTACTTGAACTGGATCGCCGTCAGCACGATCACGATCGCCATCAGGATCACCGACTGCGCGCTCGACGATCCCAGGTCGAGCGCGATCACGCCGTCGTAGTACACCTTGTAGACCAGGATCTCGGTGGCCTTCGCCGGGCCGCCGCCGGTGACCGCATGAATCACACCGAACGTGTTGAAGAACGCGAAGACGATGTTGACGACGAGCAGGAAAAACGTCGTTGGCGCGAGCAGCGGGAACACGATCGTCCAGAAGCGCCGCGTGCCGCCGGCGCCGTCGATAGCCGCCGCCTCCAGCAGCGATTTCGGAATCGCCTGCAAGCCGGCCAGGAAGAACAGGAAGTTGTAGGCGATCTGCGACCATGCCGACGCGAGGATCACCAGCAGCATCGCGTGCGTGCCGTCCAGCGTCGGGTTCCACGGAATGCCGAGCGTTCGCATCAGGTAAGCGAGGACGCCGACCGCCGGGTTCAGCATGAACAGCCACAACACGCCGGCGACCGCCGGCGCGATCGCGTACGGGATGATCAACGTCGTCTTGTACGCATACGCGGCGCGCACGACGCGGTCGGCCATCACCGCCAGCAGCAGCGCCGGCGCCATCGCGAGCACGGTGACTGCGAATGAGAAATAGACGGTGCGCCAGAACGACGCCAGGTAGTCAGGGTCGGTCAGCACCGCCCGGAAGTTGTCGAGGCCGACGAACACGACCCGCGCGCCGAACGGGTCCTGCTGCAGCACCGACATGAACAGCGCCTGGCCGGCGGGCCAGAAGAAGAACACCAGCGTGATCGCCAGCTGCGGCGCGAGCAGCGCGTACGGCAGCGCCACGCCGCTGAAGACTACCTTGCGCTGCATCGCACGTCCGGCAATCGCGTACGCGCAGCGCGGCCGGCGTCGGCGCCGCCGAGCCGCGCGACGGTCTGGATCAACCCGCGGTCTTCTCGAACGCCCGCAGCAGCGCGTTGCCGCGGCGCACCGCGTTGTGCAGCGCTTCGGCCGGCGTCTGACGGCCCTGCAGCGCGCGCTCGACCTCCTCGTGGTAGACGTCGCGGATCTCGGTCCAGCGGCCGAAGCGGTAGCCGTTCGTATGCTCGCCCGGACGGCCTTCGATCAGCGACAGGATCGGCACGATCCGTCCCGGATTCTTCTGGAAGAAGCCTTCTTCGGTCATCGCCTTGAACGCGGAATTCGTCGCCGGCAGGAATCCCGTCTGCTTGGCCCAGTCGACCATCACCTCGTTCGAGCGCATGTAGTCGAGGAACATCGCGATGCCGCGGAACTCGTCGGCCGAGCGGTTCGGCGCGTTGAACACCCACAGCGAAGCGCCCCCGATCGTCGTCGCGTACGGCGCGCCCTGCACTTCCGGCCAATACGGCAGCTGCCCGGTGCCGAACTCGAACTTCGCGTCGCGCTGGATCGCGCCCAGCCCGCCCGAGGACTGCGTGAGCATCGCGCACTCGCCAGAGATGAACTTCGCCGCCGCGTCGTTCGATCGCCCGCCGTAGTCGAAGCTCTTGTCCTTCTGCATGTCGACCAGCGTCTGCACCATCTTCTGATGCAGCGGCGTGTTGAACGTGAGCTCGGCGTTCAAGCCGCCGCGGCCGCTTTGCTGCGTGCCGATCGGCAGGTTGTGGCGCGAGCTGAACTGCTCGAGCATCACCCATGCGAGCCACGTCGTCGTGTAGCCGCAGGCCGCGGCATTCGACTTGCGGATCTGCTGCGCGGCCTGGATCACCTCCGGCCACGTCCGAGGCGGCTTATCGGGATCCAGGCCGGCCTTCTTGAACGCGTCCTTGTTGTAGAACAGCACCGTCGTCGACACGTTGAACGGCATCGACAGCAGGTCCCCGTTCGGCAGCCCGTAATAGCCGCGCGCAGGACCGATGAAATCGCCCGGGTTGAACTGCAGGTTCGCGCGCTTGAACACCTCCGACACCGGCACGATCGCGTTGCGCGCGCTCATCATGTCGCCGCTGCCGGCGTCGAACATCTGCATGATGTGCGGCGGGTTGCCGGCGCGAAATGCCGCGACCGCGGCCGCGCGCTGCTCGGGGTACTGGCCCTTGAACGACACGACGACGCGGTAGTCGTTCTGCTTCTTGTTGAAGTCGTTTCCGTACTTCGTCAGCAGTTCGCCGCTCGCCCCGGCCAGCCCCATCCAGAACTGGATCTCGATCGGCTGCTTCTGCTGGGCCGAGGCCGGCAGCACAGCCGCGATCGCGGCGGCGCCCACGGCGCCGAGCAACAGTCTACGGAATCGCATTTGAAAGTCTCCCCTGGGTTGCAACGTGGCGCAGCCGGCGTTGCCGAATGCCGCGCCCTTTCGAGCGCGGACATGCTAGCAGCAGGTTGCGGCGCTGTCAGCGCCGGCGCGCTTGCCGATGCGCTGCCGCAGCGCAGCATCCTCGCCTGAACGGATGACCGGCCGATGACAGCCCGTCAGTCGCGCACCCGCAGCATCTGCGGATCGTAGAGCGGCCGCAGCGACGCCCGGGCCGGGTAGCGGGTGCCGGCGACGTCGACCTCCCAGCGCCCCCGCGCCGCCCAGTCCGCATCGATCGGCGCGTCGGCCTCGATCATTGCCAGTCCGACCGCGCCGCCCAGCGTGTGTCCGTACGAGCCGGCGCGAACGTAGCCGAGCGCGCGACGGTCGCGGTACACGACCTCGGCGTGGTACAGCATCGGCTGCGGATCCTCGAGCAGGACCTGCAGCAGGCGCTTTTTCAGCGGGCCCGCGGCTTTCTGCGCCAGCACCGCATCGCGGCCGATGAACCCGCCCGGCTTGTCCAGCGCCGCCGTGAAGCCGAGCCCGGCCTCGAGCAGCGTGTCGGTATTGTCGATGTCGTGGCCGTAGTCGCGGTAGCCCTTCTCCATCCGCAGGCTGGCCAGCGCCTTCAGCCCTGCATGGGTCAGCGCGTAGGGTTCGCCTGCGGCGACCAGCCGCTCATACACGTGCAACGCCTGCTCGGTCGGGAGATACAGCTCGTAGCCGAGTTCGCCGACGTAGGTGATCCGCACGCACAGCACGCGCGCGAATCCGATGTCGATCTCGCGCGCCGCGCGAAACGGAAACGCCGCGTTCGACAGGTCGGCGCTCGTGACCGACTGCAGCAGCTCGCGCGACCGCGGCCCCTGCACGTTGATCTGCGCGAAGCCGGACGTGACGTCGGCGACGAACGCTTGGGCGTCGGCCGGAAAACGCCGCCGCATCCAGGTGTCGACGTGACGGCGCGCGGTGTCGGACGCGACGACCCAGAAGCGCTCGTCGTCGAGCTTCGTGACTGTCAGATCGGCCTGCAGCCTGCCCGCCTCGTCCAGCCATTGCGTGTACGTGATCGTGCCGGCAGCCGCGTCGACGTCGTTCGTCGACAGCCGGTTCAGCAGCCGCCCGGCATCGCGCCCCTGGACCAGGAACTTCGACATGAACGACATGTCCATCAGGATCACGTTCTCGCGCGCGGCGCGGTGCTCGGCGGCCCAGTACGGGAACCAGTTCTGCCGGCCCCACGACAGCCGCTCGACGCGCGGCTCGACCCCCTCGGGGGCATACCAGTCCGCGCCTTCCCAGCCGCTGACGTCGCGGAAGTACGCGCGCCGCGCGACCAGCCGGTCGTGCAGCGGCGAGCGGCGCACGCCGCGCGCCGTCTGCATCGATCGCGTCGGATAGTGGCACTGGTAGACCATGCCGAGCGACTCGACGGTGCGGGTCGCGCGATACTCCGGATTGCACTGGTACGGCTGCAGGCGGTCGATGTGGATCCCGGTCACGTCGACGTCGGGGCGGCCGTGCAGAATCCAGTGCGCGAGCACGCGGCCGATGCCGCCGCCGGTCAGGATCCCGATCGAATTGAGTCCGGCGGCGACGAAGTAGTTGCGCAGCTCGGGCGCTTCGCCGACGATCGGCGCCAGGTCGGGCGTGAAGCTCTCGGGGCCGCAGAAGAACTTGCGGATCCCGATGTTCGACGACACCGGCACCCGCCGCATTGCCGTCTCCAGGTACGGCGTCATCCGGTCCCAGTCGGGCGGCAGCTCGCCGAACGAGAACTCGGCCGGGATCGCGTCGACGCGCCAAGGCGCGCACACCGGCTCGAACAGCCCGATCATCAAGCCGCCGGTCTCCTCGCGGAAATAACCGTACGACGCCGGATCCTCGATGACTGGCCAGTCGGCGCCGATGCCGGCGATCGTGTCGGTGATCAGGTAATAGTGCTCGGCGGCCTGCAGCGGCACTGCGACGCCCGACGCCTCGGCCAGCTGCCGCGCCCAGATGCCGGCGCAATTGACGACGACCTCGCATTCGATGTCGCCGAGCGGCGTGCGCACGCCACGCACCGCCCCGCCGCGAGTCAGCACCGCGGTCGCCGGCACGCGCTCGATCAGCGTCGCCCCGTGCATCCGCGCGCCGCGCGCAAGCGCCATCGTGACGTCGACCGGATTCGCCCGCCCGTCGTCCTTCACGTAGAACCCGGCCAGCACGTCGTCGGTCCGCGCCAGCGGGAACAGATCGCGCACCTGCGATGCGGAGATCTCTTGCACGTCGACGCCGCAGTGGCGGTTGAACGCGGCGACGCGGCGGTATTCCTCGAGCCGGTCGGCATCGGCCGCGAGCTCGATGAAGCCGACCGGCTTCAAGCCGGTCGCCTGCCCCGTCTCCGCCTCGAGCCGCGAATACAGCGCACGCGTGTACTTGCGCAATTCGGTCGACGTCTGCGACATCGATCCGAACGTGACGACCAGCCCCGCTGCATGCCAGGTCGTGCCGCTGGTCAGCCGATCGCGCTCGAGCAGCACCACGTCGCGGCAGCCGGCGTGCGCGAGGTGGTACGCGACCGAGCAGCCGATCACGCCGCCGCCGATCACGACGATCCGCGTGCGCGCAGGCACGCCGCTGCGCTCGGTTGCGGTCGGGGCGATGGCGTCGGTCACGGTCGGCGGCTCCGTCGGCGCTGGCAGGACGCCCGATTATCCGGCACGGCAGCGGGCAGCGAACGCCCGGTCACGGCGCGGCTATGAGATCGCGCCGGCGGCGCTCAGGCGTCCTGCTGCCCGAGATCGCCAGCGAGCTCGATGTAGTGCCGCATCGCGTCCTCGCGCGATTGCGGGTCGCCCTCAGTCGCCCGCCGGTACAGATCATCGAGGCGCTGCTGCGTCGCGGCCTCGCGCGCCCGGGTCGGATCCTTGCGCGTGCGCGCGACCGCCTCGTCGAACAGCTGCTGCAGGCTCGGCATTCGTCGTTCCCGTCGTCGTTGCGGATCAGGCGCGGAACCACGCCGCGCACCCGGCCGGAGTCAGCGTGCCGCTGACGTACATCGCGCCGTGCCGATACAGCGCGATCGGACGCACCGCCGCGTCAAGCCGCAGCACCCAGACCGCCCCGGCCGCGTCGCTCCACACGATCCGGGTATCGGTGCCCGACAGCGACGCCAGCAGCTGCTGCGGGCTCGCGTCCGGTCGCAGCACGACGGCGACGGTCGCGTCGTCGGCAGCGGAGCCCAGCGGCCGCAGCGCCAGCGCGCCGGCCGCGACCGTTGCCGCGGTCAGCAGCGCAACGTAGGTCGTCGCGCGCGCGCTCGACGCGAGCGTGCCGTCGCCGCCGGCGCGGCCGCGGCGCATCAGGATGCCGATCGCCAGCGGCACCAGCCCGAACACCGCGAGCCACGCGAGGTCGTACGCCAACGGGGATGCGGCATCCATCCGGATCCGGTGGATTCCCAGCAGCCAGTGCGACAGCAGCGTGTCGAGCACGTGCCATAGCCCGAAGCCGATCAGCAGGTTCGCGCCCAGGCGCCGGCTGGCGAAGCTGCGCGCCAATTCGACCCGCGACTTCAGCAGCAGCCACAGCCCGATCGCGCCGAGCACGTACATCAGCAGATGGAACATGCCGTCGGCCATCACCTGCGCGCGCAGATCCTGGAACGTGCCGGTCTGCACGCCCGACAGCAGGTGATGCCACTGCAGGATCTGGTGCAGCACGATCCCGTCGAAGAAGCCGCCGAGCGCAATGCCGATCAGATACCCGGAGCGATCGAAGCGGGCCGAGTACTGCGGCGAGTCGGGCCTGGACGGCGCCGAGGCGGTGGCCATGCGCAAAGCTCCCGATCAGGGCTGATAGGCCTCGTAAGCAACAAGCACGCCCAGCGACCCTTGGCGCGTCGGCCATTGCGGGTTGCGGCGGGCGCGCGGGCATAGAATGGGCGCGATTGCGCCCCGGAGGGGACCCGGAATTGCAGAACTCGCAAAGCGCCGATGACGATCGGATCCGAGCGGCGCTGATCGCGACCGGTCAAGGCGTCTACGAGCTCGATCTGCAGACGAACCGGATCGAGTGGAGCGACCGCACGCGCCAGATC
>DATLGW010000779.1:0-2273 GCA_035540315.1 Burkholderiaceae bacterium
GATCAGCAGCGTCACGTCATCGGCGGCGGGGGGCGATTCGGGCTCGGGCATGGCGGGTCGGAGTCGGCAACGGGCCGGCCGGAAAACATATCGCGAATAGTTTAAAATTCAAAGGTTTATCGCCTGCCGCTGCGGGCGGCAACAAGACCGCCGGCACCGGCTGCGCAGAAGGACCGACCCGTTGGATCAATTCGCGAAAGAAACCCTCCCAGTCAGCCTCGAAGAGGAGATGCGCCGCTCGTATCTCGACTACGCGATGAGCGTGATCGTCGGGCGCGCGCTCCCGGACGTCAGAGACGGCCTGAAACCGGTTCACCGGCGCGTGTTGTTCGCGATGCACGAGCTGAACAACGACTGGAACCGGCCGTACAAGAAGTCGGCGCGCATTGTCGGCGACGTGATCGGTAAATACCATCCGCACGGCGATCAGGCGGTCTACGACACGATCGTGCGGATGGCGCAGGACTTCTCGCTGCGCTACATGCTGGTCGACGGGCAGGGCAATTTCGGCTCGGTCGACGGCGACAACGCCGCGGCGATGCGGTACACCGAGATCCGGCTCGCGAAGATCGCGCACGAGCTGCTCGCGGACATCGACAAGGAAACGGTCGATTTCGGTCCCAACTACGACGGCTCCGAGCGCGAACCGCTGATCCTGCCGGCGAAGGTGCCGAACCTGCTGATCAACGGCAGCTCCGGCATCGCGGTGGGCATGGCGACGAACATCCCGCCCCACAACCTGGGCGAAGTGATCGAGGGCTGCCTGCTGCTGCTGCGCAATCCGGACGCATCGATCGACGAGGTGATCGAGACGATTCCGGCACCCGATTTCCCGACCGCGGCGACGATCTACGGCGTGGCCGGCGTGCGCGAGGGCTACCGCACCGGTCGCGGCCGCGTGGTGATGCGCGCGAAGACCCATTTCGAGGAGATCGACCGCGGACAGCGCTCGGCGATCATCGTCGACGAGCTGCCGTACCAGGTCAACAAGCGAGTCTTGCAAGAACGGATCGCTGAATTAGTCACCGACAAGAAGATCGACGGCATCTCCGACATCCGCGACGAGTCCGACAAGTCGGGCATGCGCGTGGTGATCGAGCTCAAGCGCGGCGAAGTGCCCGAGGTGGTGCTGAACAACCTGTACAAGCAGACCCAGCTGCAGGACACGTTCGGCATCAACATGGTCGCGCTGGTCGACGGCCAGCCGCGGCTGCTGAACCTCAAGCAGATGCTCGAGGCGTTCCTGACGCACCGCCGCGAGGTCGTCACGCGCCGCACCGTCTACGAGCTGCGCAAGGCGCGCGAGCGCGGGCACGTGCTCGAGGGGCTGGCGGTCGCGGTCGCGAACGTCGACGAGATGATCGAGCTGATTAAGGCGTCGCCGACGCCGCCGGTCGCCAAGGAGCGGCTGCTGGCGCGCACGTGGAGTCCGGGCATCGTGCGCGACATGCTGGCGCGCACCGGCGCCGAGGGCGCCGCGTACCGCCCCGAAGGGCTCGAGGCCGGCGTGGGGCTGCAGGGCGACGGCTATCGGCTGTCGGACACGCAGGCGCAGGAGATCCTGCAGATGCGGCTGCAGCGGCTCACGGGCCTGGAGCAGGACAAGATCGTGCAGGAGTACCGCGACGTGATGGACACGATCGCCGACCTGCTCGACATCCTCGCGCGCCCCGAGCGGCTGACGACGATCATTGCCGACGAGCTCAAGGCGATCAAGTCCGAGTTCGACGACGAGCGGCGCTCGCAGATCGAGCTCAATGCGACCGAGCTCGACACCGAAGACCTGATCACGCCGCAGGACATGGTCGTCACGCTGTCGCACTCCGGCTACATCAAGAGCCAGCCGGTGTCGGAGTACCGCGCGCAGCGGCGCGGCGGCCGCGGCAAGCAGGCGACGACGACGAAGGAAGACGACTGGATCGAGCAGCTGTTCGTCGCGAACACCCACGACTACGTGCTGTGCTTCTCGAACCGCGGCCGCGTGTACTGGCTGAAGGTCTGGGAAGTGCCGCAGGGATCGCGAAACTCTCGCGGCAAGCCGATCGTCAACATGTTCCCGCTGGCCGACGGCGAGAAGATCACGGTCGTGTTGCCGATCAAGACGTTCGACGACCAGCACTTCGTGTTCATGGCCACGAGCCTGGGCACGGTCAAGAAGACTGCGCTGCCGGAGTTCGCGAACCCGCGCAAGGCGGGCATCATCGCGGTCGACCTCGATCCGGGCGATTTCCTGATCGGCGCAGCGGTCACCGACGGGCAGCACGACGTGATGC
>DATLGW010000780.1:0-4158 GCA_035540315.1 Burkholderiaceae bacterium
ACGTCGACCGCGAGCACCACCAGACGGTGATGCTCGCGGTCGACGTGTCGATCAGCATGCGCGCGCAGGACGTCGCGCCTGATCGGATTACCGCGGCGCAGCAGGCGGCGATGACGTTCGTTCGCGAGCAGCCGCGCAACACGCGCATCGGCGTGGTCCAGTACGCCGGCACGGCGGCGCTGGTCCAGCCGCCGACGTCCAGCCTCGACGACGTGCTGGCCGCGATCGAGCGGTTGCAGCTGAACCGCGCGACGGCGATCGGCAGCGGGATCCTGGTATCGCTGATGGCGCTGTTCCCGGAGCTGAAGGTCGACCTGACTCCGCCGCGCAACCAGCGCGGCGAACCGATGCCGTTGCGCGGGCGCCCGCCGCCGATCCGCGTCGTCGACTCCCCGGACTTCGTTCCGGTGGCGCCGGGGTCGAACACGTCGGCGGTGATCGTGCTGCTGACCGACGGGCAGAACACGACCGGTCCCGACCCGATCGAGGCGGCGAGAATTGCCGCTGAGCGCGGGATCCGCATCTACACCGTCGGCATCGGCACCCCCGAGGGCCAGATGATCCAGTTCGAGGGATGGCAGGTGCGGGTGCGGCTGGATGAAGAGACGCTGAAGCAGGTGTCGGCAATGACGCATGCGGAGTACTTCCATGCAGCGTCGGCCGACGAGCTGCATCGCATCTATCAGGCGCTGAACGCGCGCTTCGCGATGGAGCGCAAGCAGACCGAGGTGACCTCGCTGGTCAGTGCGGCCGCCGGGCTGATGTCGATCCTGGCGAGCCTGCTGTCGCTGCTGTGGTTCAATCGGCTGTTCTGACCCGAACATGTCGTCGATGACGTTCATCTGGCCGGACCTGCTGTGGCTGTTGCTGATCGTGCCCGTGCTGGTCTTCGGCTACCTGCTCGTGCTGCGGCGCAAGCGCCGTGCGCTGGCGCAGTACGCGAACCTCGGCATGGTCGCCGGCGCGACGTCGGTCGGTCAGCGTTTTCGCCGGCACGTGCCGCCGGTGTTGCTGCTGGCAGCGCTGACGCTGATGATCGCCGCGATCGCGCGCCCGGCGGCGGTCGTGATGCTGCCGTCGCAGCACGAGAACGTGGTGCTCGCGATCGACGTGTCGGGCAGCATGCGCGCGACCGACGTCAAGCCGGACCGGATCACGGCGGCCCGGGAGGCGGCGAAATCGTTCGTGACCGACGCGCCGGCTGCGACCCGGATCGGCGTCGTGCACTTCGCCGGCACCGCGTCGCTGGTGCAGCCGCCGACCCGCAATCGCGAGGACGTGCTGGCCGCGATCGATCGCGCGCAACTGCAGGCCGGCACCGCGATCGGCAGCGCGATCCTGACGTCGCTGAAGGCGATCTTCCCGGATGCCGAGTTCGACCTGCGCGGCGGCGAGTCCCGCCCCACCGGCAGCGGCAGCGGTAACGCGCAGCGACCGCAACCGGGGATGACCCGGCCGGTCGATCGCAGCCCGGCGTTCGTGCCGGTCCCGCCGGGGTCGTACGAGTCGGCAGTCATCGTGCTGCTGAGCGACGGCCAGAGCAACACCGGCGCCGAGCCGAAGGAAGCGGCGCGGATCGCGTCCGAGCGCGGCGTGAAGATCTACACGATCGGAGTCGGCACGCCCGAGGGCGAAGTGCTGTCGTACGACGGGTGGCAGGTCCGGGTGCGCCTGGACGAAGAGGAATTGAAGAACATCGCGATGACGACCCGCGGCGAGTATTTCCACGCGGGATCGTCGGCCGAGCTGAAGAAGGTCTACCGCACGCTGCGCTCGCGGCTGACGATGGAGCGCCGGGAGACCGAGGTCACGGCGCTGTTCACCGGCGCGGCGGCTGCGCTCGCCGTGATCTCGGGGTTGCTGTCGCTGCTGTGGTTCCGGCGGATTCTCTGACCGGTCGGCGGTTGTTGCGTCAGCGCCCGGCGCGCTCGATCACCGCGAGCAGCGCAGCCGCCTGCGGATTGCGGACGTTCGCGCGCACCAGGATGTCGACCGGGCTCGCGGCCTTGCCGTAGTACGCGGCGTTCCACTCGTCGGCGACCCGCAGCGCCGAGCCGTCGACGTTGAGTCCGCCGTAGGCGCCTTTGGAGCGGCTGAACGCGACGATGTCCTCGCTCAGGTTCGCCTGCTTTCCCGCCCCCACCGGCCCCGCCGCGATTCCGATGTCGCCGCCGAGCCGGAACGACGTCGTCAGCAGCCGGTCGACCGCCTTGTCGGTCATCACCAGCATCACGACCTCCGACACCGCGACCCCCGCCTGGAATCCGACGCTGGCCGTGGCGAGCGTGTAGAACGCCGGGCCCACCCAGCGGCCGCTGGCATGATCGCGGACGATCAGCACCGCATGGCCGCCCGAGCCGCCGATCACGAAACCCGCCTTGACGATCTGCGGCGCGATCAGCACGGCGCGCGCCTGGCCCAGATGCTCGTTCAGCCACACCATCTGCGGATCGGCGATGAACGCGCGCAACGTCTGCGCGGCGCCGGCGACGAGCTGATCCTGGTCGGTCTGCGCTCGCGCGCCGCCGTGCAGGCTCAGCGCCAGCGACATCGCGACGAGAAGCAACCGCATGCTGCGGCCTACGAACGAACGGCGCATGGCTCCCCCCGAAGAACGGCAGGCGATTCGGCTCTGCCGGCGTGAATCACGGCTACTGTACGCCGATCCGCGATCGGCCGCTGCCGGGCACTTCGCGTTTCGAAGCACCGCAGCCGCGCTGAAACACGCCGGTTACCTGCAACGCCGCGCCGGAAATGCTGCGACAACATTCCGCCGCCAGAATCCGGGCGATCGATACCCGTCGCCCGTTGTCGATCCGGCAGTTCCCCGTTCGACGTGAAGGCGACGAAGCGAACCATACCGGACTCCGATGCCTGCCCTCCTCCGCCTCACTCGCCTGCGCGCCCACGCCGTCGCGCGCGCCACGTTCGCCACACTGCTCGGCGCTGCAGTGCTCGCGTCGGCGGCCGGCTGCGGCCAGGGCCGCGCCGATGCGCCGCCGGCGGGCGCCGGCGGTCCGCCTCCGGCCGCAGTCGATACGCTGACGATCGCCCCGCGCGACGTTCCGGTCGCTTTCGAATACGTCGGCCAGGTCGCAGGATCGCGCGAGATCGAGGTCCGCGCGCGCGTGACCGGAATCGTCGAGAAGCGGCTGTACGCCGAAGGCACTGCAGTCAACGCGGGCCAGCCGCTGTTCCTGCTCGATCCGCAGCCGTTCCGAGCCCGGCTCGCGCTGGCCGAGGCGCAGCTCGCCCAGGCGCAGGCGCGCGTACGCCAGGCCGCGCGCGATGAAGCGCGGATCCGGCCGCTGGCCGAGGCGCAGGCAGCCAGCCGCAAGGAAGCCGACGACGCGGCGTCGGCGCTCGATCTGGCGCGCGCGTCGCTGAAGGCCGCCGAGGCGCAGGTCTTGCAGGCGCGGCTCGATCTGGGCTACACCGAGGTGCGCGCGCCGCTGCCCGGAATCGTCGGGCGCGCGCTGAAGGCCGAGGGCAGCCTCGCCGACGCCAACGGCGACAACCTGCTCGCGACGCTGGCGCAGGTCGATCCGGCGTACGTCGTCTACGGCGTCGGCGAGGCCGAGCGGATCCGGATCGCCGACGAGATCGCGAGCGGTCGGCTGCTCGTGCCTTCCGAAGGTTTCTCGGTCCGCGTGAAGTTGTCCGACGGCAAGGTGCTCGATCGCACCGGCCGCGTGGCGTTCCGCGACTACAAGTCCGACCCGACCACCGGCAGCTTCGCGGCCCGCGCCGTGCTGCCGAACCCGGACGGACGGCTGGCGCCCGGCCAGTTCGTCCGCGTGATGCTGCACGGCGCCGTCAGGCCGCAGGCGATCGTCGTGCCGCAGCGCGCCGTGCTCGACAGCCCGAACGGCAAGTTCGTCTACGTGATCGGCCAGGGCGCGAACGGGGGCCCGATCGCCGAACCCAGGCCGGTGCAGGTCGGCGAATGGGTGCGGCTGGACGGGCTGCTCGCGAACGGATGGGTGATCCGCGACGGGCTGCAACCGGGCGATCGCGTGATCGTCGACGGAACGGCGCGGATCTTCTTTCCGGGCGCGCCGGTGCAGCCGACCGATGCGCACGCGGCGGCCGAAGCGGCCGGCGCGACCTCACCGGTCGCGGCGAGCAGCGCCGCGCCCACCGTCACGCGCTGACTGG
>DATLGW010000781.1:0-1952 GCA_035540315.1 Burkholderiaceae bacterium
GATCAGCAGCGCGATCGATGCCAGGAACAGCACCGGCGGCAGATGACGCCGCCATGCGCTGCCGCGTGCGGCCGTTCGGACCAGACTGAGGCTCGCGAAGCGCAGCGCCGCTTTCTGCTGGCGCCGCAGCACCAGCACGTAGATCCCGATCAGCGCCGGCACCGCCAGCCACAGCCAGAGCATCTCGGGCCAGAGAAATGTCACGCGTGTCGCTCCCTGCTGCAGCATCCTGCACCGGCCGGTACCGAGCGCATCGCCGCCGGGCCGCCGGCGGGTCCGGCGGCGCCGACCGCTGCGCGCAGATCCGATGCAACGCCGATGATAGCGAATCCGGCCGGCCTGCCGGCCACGCCGAAACTTTCGACTGCCGGACCGATTTGGCGACTATACACGCGCAGACCCATTATGATTCGATCCGCGCGCAGCGCCGCGACCCGTCGGGGCAGACGCGCAAGCCGCGGAATCCGGCGGCTCGGTCCGGGTGGCGATCGAAGCGAGTTCGCGTGAGAGTGCTGATTGTCGAGGACGACCCGCTGCTGGCCGACGGCCTCACGCGCACGTTCAGCGGTCACGGCTTCTGCGCCGACGCCGTCGACAACGGCGCTGCGGCCGACCAGGTGCTGCGGCGCGCGCCGTACGATCTGCTGGTGCTCGACGTCGGCCTGCCCGGGATCGACGGCTTCGAGGTCGCACGCCGGCTGCGCGAGCGAGGCACCGAGCTGCCGATCCTGATGCTGACGGCGCGCGATTCGGTGCAGGACCGCGTGCACGGGCTGAACGTCGGCGCCGACGACTATCTGCAGAAGCCGTTCGACAAGGACGAGCTGCTCGCGCGCGCGAACGCGCTGGTTCGACGCAGCCGCGCTGCACGCCAGGATCGCATCGTGCACGGGCCGCTGTTGATGGACCTCGCGGCGCGGCGCTGTTTCCTGGGCGATCAGCCGCTGGAGCTGCCGCTGCGCGAGTGGCTGCTGCTCGAATACCTGCTGCGCAGCGTCGAGAAGGTCGTCAGCAAGGACCAGATCATTGCCGCGGTGTGCCGGTGGGACGAGGAGATCACGTCCAACGCGGTCGAGGTCTACGTGTCGCGGCTGCGCGGCAAGCTCGAGCCGCACGGCATCCGGATCCGGACCGTGCGCGGCTTCGGCTACATGCTGCAGCAGTGGCAGGAGCCAGCCCGCTGACACGCAGCCTGCTGCACCGAATCCTGTTGTGGGCGGCCGCGCCGGTGGTCGCGATCCTGGTCGCGTTCAGCGTGCACGACTACGTGTTCACGCTGCGACCGCCGACGATCGCCTACGATCAGGCGCTGCTGTCGGCCGCGCTCGCGATCACCCCGCACGTCAGCGGCCCCGCCGCGGCGCCGCGGCTGCAGATCCCTGCGGTGCTCGAGGACGCATTGCGCAGCGACGGGTTCGATCGGATCTTCTTCGCAGTCCGCACGATCGACGGCCGCTACGTCGCCGGCGACCGCAACCTGCCGCTGATCACGTTCGTCCAGGACGAGTTGCCGGTGTACTACGACGCGGCGTACGGCGGACAGCCGGTGCGCGTCGCGCTGGCGCGCCTGCCGACGCCGGCCGGGGACCTGGTGTTCCAGATCGCCGAGACTCGCAACAAGCGCGAGCGGATGCGGGGCGAGCTGCTGCGCGGGCTGATCGTCGCCGATCTGTTGCTGATCGCCGCAATCGTCGGCGCGGTGATCCTCGGGGTCCAGCGGGGATTGCGTCCGCTGTCGGATCTGCAGCGCGAGCTGAAGTCGCGTTCGCACCTGGATCTGCGGCCGTTGCCGACGCAGCAGACCCCAACCGAGCTGCGGCCGATCCTCGACGAGATCAACTCGCTGCTGCAGCGGCTGATCCATCGCGAGCTCGAGCTGGGTCTTCAGCGCCGCCAACGGCGTGCGCAACTGATGCGCGGCGTTCGCGACGAAGCGGGTCTGCGTGGCGAGC
>DATLGW010000782.1:0-7226 GCA_035540315.1 Burkholderiaceae bacterium
ACGCGCTCGACCTGTCGGTGCCGGCGGGACGGGTCACTGCGCTGCTCGGACCGAACGGCGCCGGCAAGACGTCGACGATGATGGCGATCGCCGGGCTGGTCGAGCAGCAGGCCGGACGGATCGCGTTCGACGGCGAGGACATTTCAGCGTTGTCCGCGGCCGCGCGCACCCGCCGGGGCATTGCGATCGCGCCCGAGGGACGGCGCATCTTCCCGGACCTGACGGTCGCCGAGAACCTGCTGGTCGGCGGCTATCTGCAGCCGGTCGAGCAAGCCGCGCGCGCGCAGGACGAGGTGCTGGCGCTGTTTCCGCGACTGCGCGAGCGGCTGCGCCAGCGGGCCGGCACGCTGTCGGGCGGCGAGCAGCAGATGCTGGCGATCGGCCGCGCATTGATGGCGCGGCCCCGGCTGCTGCTGGTCGACGAACTGTCGCTCGGGCTGATGCCGGCGGTGGTCGAGCTGTGCTTCGCCGTGCTCGCGGAGCTGCGCCGCCGCGGGATCACGGTGCTGCTGGTCGAGCAGAACACGCATCGCGCGCTCGCGATCGCCGACCGCGTCGTGATCCTGGTGTCGGGCCGCAAGGCGTACGACGCCGACGGCGAGCAGGCCCGCCGCGACCCGGCGATCGTCGATTCGTTCCTCGGCATGAAGGAGGTCTCGTTTTGAGTCGCAGCGTCAAGGCGATGCGCGGCGCCCAGCTGCGCTGCAGGGGCTGGCGGCAGGAGTCGATCCTGCGGCTGCTGGAGAACAACCTCGAGAACGCGGAGAACCCGGCCGAGCTCGTCGTCTACATGTCGGTCGCGAAGGCGGCGCGCGACTGGGATTGCTACGAGCGCACCGTCGCCGCGCTGCAGCGGCTGCAGACCGGACAGACGCTGGTCATGCAATCGGGCAAGCCGATCGGCATCTTCGACACCGGCGGCGGCGCGCCGCTGGTGCTGATGGCGAACGGCAACCTGGTTCCGGTCGCGGCCGACGACGCGCAGGTCGATGCGCTGGTCGCGAAGGGGCTGACGATCGTGCCGGGTTTCACGGCGGCTGCCTGGCAGTACATCGGCAGCCAGGGCATCGTGCAGGGCACGTTCGAGACGTTCATGGCCTGCGCGCGCCAGCGTTTCGGCGGCACGCTCGCCGGCCGCTGGCTGCTGACCGGGGGCTGCGGCGGCATGAGCGGCGCGCAGCCGCTGGCCGGGCTGATGGCCGGCGCCGCCACGCTGGTGGTCGAGGTCGACGCAGCCAAGATCCAGCGTCGGATCGATACCGGCTACTGTCAGCACCGCGTCGACTCGCTCGAGCAGGCGCTGTCGCTCGTGCTGCGGGCGCGCGACGCGCGCGAGCCGATCTCGGTCGGGCTGGTCGGCAATTGCGCCACCGTGCTGCCGGCGCTGCTGCAGCGCGGACTGGTGCCCGACGTCGTCACCGACCAGACCTCGACCGAGCCGATCGGCGGTTACGTGCCGGCGGCGCTGTCGCTCGAGGAGACGCGTCGGCGCTGGCGCGACGATCCCGAGTCGGTGCGGCCGCTCGCGTACGAATCGATGCGCGTGCACGTCGAGGCGATGGCCGAGTTCCGCAGCCGCGGCGCGATCGTGTTCGAGTACGGCAACAACCTGCGCCATCGCGCGACCGTGCACGGGGGCGCGCAGCGCGCATTCGAGATCCCGTCGTTCGTCGATCTGTTCCTGCGCCCGTACTTCTGCGAAGGGATCGGCCCGTTCCGCTGGATCGCGGTCTCGGGCGCGCCCGAGGACATCGATGCGATCGATGCGCTGCTGCTGCGGGAGTTCTCGGACAACCCGCAGATCTGCACCTGGATCGACATGGCACGCCGCCACGTGAAGTTCCAGGGGTTGCCGGCGCGGATCGGCTGGCTCGGCCACGGCGAGCGCAGCCGGCTGGCGCTGCAGGTCAACGACGCGGTCGGTCGCGGGCTGCTGGTGGGCCCGATCGCATTCACCCGCGATCACCTCGATGCGGCGGCTGCCGCGATGCCGTTTCGGGAAACCGAGAATATGCGCGACGGCTCCGATGCGATCGCCGACTGGCCGATCCTGAATGCGTTGCTCAACGGAGTCGCGGGCGCCGACCTGGTGACGGTCCACCAGCTCGGCAACTATGGCCAGAGCGCCGGCGTGACGGTGATTGCCGACGGCACGCCCGAGGCCGCGCAGCGGCTCAAGCGCGTGCTCGACTGCGACACGGGGCTCGGCGTGCTGCGGATGGCCGATGCAGGGTACGACACGGCGGTCGCGGCGAAGGCGCGGCACCGGCTCGGGCTGCGGGAGTGAGCGGTGCCGCGGCCGCGTTGACATATTGATGCCACTCGTTATCGTTTGATGATGCGAACCACGATCCGCCTCGATGAACGGCTGCTCGCCGAAGCCAAGCGGCACGCCGCCGAGGCCGGGCGAACGCTGACCGCCGTGATCGAGGATGCGCTTCGCGCATCGCTGTCGCGTCGCACCGAGCAGCCCCGGCGCGGGCGCGTTCGATTGAAGACAGTACGCGGGGAAGGATTGCGTCCCGGCGTCGATCTGGACGATTCCGCCTCGCTGCTGGAGCTGATGGAGCGGTGACGTGGTTCTGCCGGACGTCAACGTCCTGGTGTACGCGCATCGCGAGGACACGGTCGATCATGCGGCGGCTGAACCGCCGGAATCCTTGATTCTCGTCAACAGGGCCCGCCGAGCCCGGCGCCCGTGCGCACGAGCACGTCTTTTTGAGCCAGAATCCTTCCGGGAAGTGGGCCGTGACGCGGGCAACGCGCGTGCCGGTGCGGCAGCCCCCGCAGCTGCCGCCGAGCGACCGGCGCGCCAACAGGAGACAGAGGATGAAAGTCGGCGAAGTGTGCCATCGTGACGCGGTGACGATCGATCGGTCGCGCAGCTTGCGCGACGCGGCGATGCTGATGCGCGATCGCGACGTCGGCGAGCTCGTGGTCACCGAATCGACGCCCGAAGGCGCGCAGGCGATCGGCGTGTTGAGCGAGCGCGACCTGGTCGTCGGCGTGATCGCGCGCGGGCTCGATGCCGGGCAGACGACGGTCGACGAGCTGGCGCGGCCGCGGCTGGTGACCGTGTCGCAGAACGCGTCGGTCGAGGAAGCGATGTGCGTGATGCAGAATGCCGGCGTGCGGCGGGCGCTGCTGACGACGCCGGACCGGCGGCTGGTCGGGCAGGTCGCGATGGACGACGTGCTCGATGCGGTCGCGAGCGAGCTGTCCGGACTGATCGGCGCGCTGCGCTCGGGGCTCGAGCACGAACCGCTGAAGCACGGCCCGGTGCCGCTCGGCGGCCGCGCTGAAGTCGCGGTGCCTGCGCCCTGACGCGATCGACCGCCGGTTCGCCGGCAGAAGGCCTGAAGCCGGCTATACCGGGACCGCCATGTACATTCCGACGCCGTTCCAGTTCGACGATCCGAGCGAGCTGCACGCGTTCATCCGCGAGCATCCGTTCGCGACGCTCGTGTCGACGCTCGACGGCGCGCCGTTCGCGACCCACTTGCCGCTGCGGCTGCAGTCGGCCGACGGCGGCGCGCTGCAGCTGATCGGCCACGTCGCGCGACCGAACCCGCATTGGCGCGCGTTCGACGGCCGCTCGCGATCGCTCGCGATCTTCCACGGGCCGCACGCCTACGTGTCGCCCGCCTGGTATCAGACCCGGCCGGCGGTGCCGACCTGGAACTACGCCACCGTGCACGCCTACGGCCCGGTGTCGGTGATCGAGTCGCCGGTCGAATTCGCGGCCGAGATGGACGCGCTGCTGCGCGAGTACGAGCAGGCGCCGGCAATCGAAGGCGTGGTGACCGAGGAGATCAAGCGCCGGATGCTGCCGGGCATCGTCGGATTGCGAATGCAGGTCGAAAAGCTCGAGGGCAAGCGCAAGCTCAGCCAGAACCGCCCCGAGGCCGACCGGCAGCGCGTTGCCGACCGGCTCGCCGCCGGCGATTCGCAGGCGCGCGCGGTCGCCGAGCTGATGCGGCATCACGTGCTGAGCGAAGGCAGTTGACGATGGACTTCGAGCATTCGCCGCGCATGCGCGACCTGCAGCGCAAGCTGACCGATTTCATCGATGCGCACGTGCTGCCGCGCAACCTGCAGTGGCATCGCGAGGTCGAGCAGGGTTGCTTCCCGCCGTCGTTCATGGACGACCTGAAGGCGCTCGCGCGTTCGGAGGGGCTGTGGAACCTGTTCCTGCCGGCGCTGCGCGACCACGAGCCGGGGACGGGGCTGTCGAATCTCGAGTACGCGCCGCTGGCCGAAATCATGGGGCGGGTGCCGTGGTCGTCGGAAGTCTTCAACTGCAATGCGCCCGATACCGGCAACATGGAGCTGCTGCACCTGTTCGCGACGCCGGCGCAGTACGACGCGTGGCTGCGGCCGCTGCTGGCCGGGGAAATCCGCTCGGCGTTCTGCATGACCGAGCCGGACGTCGCGTCGTCGGACGCGACGAACATTCGCACGTCGATCCGTCGCGACGGCGACGCCTACGTGATCAACGGGCGCAAGTGGTTCATCACGAACGCCGCGCATCCGAACTGCCGGATCGCGATCGTGCTGGGCGCGAGCAGCGACGCCGACGACGTGCCGCGGCATGCGCGGCACAGCATGGTGCTGGTGCCGATGGACACGCCGGGCGTGACGGTGGTGCGCAACATCCCGGTGATGAGCCACGTGGCGCCCGAAGGACATTGCGAGGTCGTTTTCCGCGACGTGCGCGTGCCGGCGTCGAACCTGCTGGGCGCCGAGGGCCAGGGCTTCGCGATGGCGCAGGCGCGGCTCGGTCCCGGGCGGATCCACCACTGCATGCGCACGATCGGGCAGTGCGAGGTCGCGCTCGAGCTGATGTGCGATCGCGCGCTCGAGCGACGGGCGTTCGGCCGGCACCTGGCGGATTTCGCGAACGTGCAGGATTGGATCGCGGAGAGTCGCGTCGAGATCGACCAGGCGCGGCTGCTGGTATTGAAGGCGGCATGGACGCTCGATCGCGAAGGCAACAAGGGTGGCCGCGTCGACGTGTCGGCGATCAAGCTGGTGGCCGCGCGGCTGCAGACCCGCGTGCTCGACCGCGCGATCCAGGTGTTCGGCGCGATGGGGCTGACGCCCGACACGCCGCTGGCGGATTTCTGGACCTGGGGCCGCGCGCTGAGGTTCATCGACGGCCCCGACGAAGTGCATCTGCGCACGGTCGCGCGGGCCGAGCTGGCGCGGGCGCGCGAGCACCTTGGGCGCAGCCTCGCGCACTACCGGATCGAGCGCTGACGCGGACGAGGCCGTCGCAGCCATGACAGCCGATCGGGGCCGTTCGGTGCATGCGTTCTGGTCCGACGTCGGCCTGCCGGCGATCCGCGCCGAGGCGCATTACGGCGACCGGATCGTCCGCTGTTTTGCCGACCGTCCGGGCGGCGCGCATCGGATGCTCGAGCAGGCCGTCGCGGCGCACGGCGAGCGCGACGCGATCGTCTACGAGGACCGGTGCTGGAGCTGGCGCGAGCTCGACGGCGACATCGCGCGCGTCGCCGGCGGCCTGCGCGCGTGCGGCATCGCCGCGGGCGACCGCGTCGCGCTGCTGGTGTCGAACCGGCCGGAGTTCGTGATCGGTTATTGGGCCGCGCTGCGGCTGGGGGCGATCGCGGTGCCGATCGGCGTGCGCGAACAGATGCCCGGGTTGCAGTACATCCTGTCGCACTGCGACGCCCGCGCGCTGATTTTCGATGCGGAGCTCGCCGACCGGGTACCGCCGTCCGCCACGGTTCCCGGGTTGCGGCAGCGGATCGCCGTCGGCGGCGCTGCACGCGACGGCGCCGAGTCGTTCGACGCGCTGCTGCGCGCCGATCCGGTCGCCGCGGCGATCGACACGCGCGAAGAGGACACGGTCACGATCCTGTACACGTCGGGGACGACCGGGCGGCCCAAGGGGGCGATGCTGACGAACCTGTCGATCGTGCATTCGGCGATGCACTTCCAGGTGTGCATGCAGCTGACCGAGCGCGATCGCTCGGCAATGGCCGTGCCGGCGAGCCACGTGACGGGGCTGATCGCAATGATCGTCGCGATGACGCGCGCCGGCGGCGCGCTCGTCATCGTGCCGGCGTTCCGTGCCGCCGACTTCCTGGCGCTCGCCGAGCGCCAGCGGATCACGCACACGATCCTGGTGCCGGCGATGTACAACCTGTGCCTGCTCGAGCCCGACTTCGGTCGCTACGACCTGTCGTCGTTGCGAATCGGCGGCTACGGCGGCGCACCGATGCCGCAGGCGACGATCAGCGCGCTCGCGCAGCGGCTGCCGGCGCTGACGCTGACGAACGCGTACGGCTCGACCGAGACCACGTCGCCGACGACGATCATGCCGGCGGGCCAGCAGGCGGCGCACCTGGACAGCGTCGGGGTCGCGGTCCCGTGCGCGGACGTGCTGGTCGTCGACGAGCGCGGCCGGGAGCTGCCGCCGGGGCAGCCGGGCGAGCTGTGGATCGGCGGGCCGATGGTCGTCGCCGGGTACTGGAACAACCCGCAGGCGACTGCCGAATCCTTCACCGCCGGCTACTGGCACTCGGGCGACGTCGGCTCGATCGATGCCGAAGGATTCGTGCGGGTGTTCGACCGCAGCAAGGACATGCTGAACCGCGGCGGCTTCAAGATCTACTCGGTCGAGGTCGAGAACGTGCTGGCAGCATTCCCGGGCGTCGTCGAATCGGCGGTCGTCGGCAGGCCGTGCCCGGTGCTCGGGGAGCGCGTTCACGCGTTCGTCTACGGCGGCGGCGCGTCGCTCGACGCGCATGCGCTGCGCGAGCACTGCGCGCAGCAACTCGCCGACTACAAGGTGCCCGAATCGTTCACGTTCAGCGACACGCCGCTGCCGCGCAACGCGAACGGCAAGCTGCTGAAGCGGATGTTGCGCGAGCGGCTCGGCTGATCGGGCCATTGCGTTCGGGGCGGCGGTTGATCTGCGTCAATGCCGCGTCTGGCGCGGCGCGGATCATTGGACGTAGCCCGCACGCGGCTTGAAAAAGATGGATCAGTCGACGCGGTTCGACGGTCGGTCCGCTGCCGGCGTGCGGCGATCACCGGCTGGAGGTGAAGATGATTCGTCGACTAGCGAGCCTTGCTGCGGCGACTGTATTGGCCCTGGGCGGCGCTGCTGCCGTCGCGCAACCGTATGGCGGTGGCGGCAGCGGTCCAGGCTACGGCATGGGCGGCATGGGGCGGGGGTATGGCATGGGGCCGGGCTA
>DATLGW010000783.1:0-2289 GCA_035540315.1 Burkholderiaceae bacterium
ATCTTGAAATTCTCCGCGACCGACATCGTAGCGAAGTTGCAGCGGCCCTGCGGCACGAACCCGATGCCCAGACGCAGCCGCTCCCACGGCGCGAGCCCCTCGATTGCCGCGCCCTTGAAGCGGATGCGGCCGCCGAAGCAGCGGCAGGTACCGTAGATCGCGCGCATCAGCGTGGATTTGCCCGCGCCGTTGCCGCCCAGCAGCGTCGTCACGGTGCCGGCTTCGACGCTCGCCGAGAACTCGCGCACGACCGGCAGGTCGCCGTAGCCGGCCGTCAGCGACTCGAGCTCAAGGACGCAGGCCAAGATACGCCTCCAGCACTCGCGGATCCTCGTGCACCTGCTGCGGCGAACCCTCCGTCAGCTTGATCCCCTGGTCGAGCACGATCACGTGATCGCACAGGTTCATGATGAACTCCATGTTGTGCTCGATCACCAGGAACGTCTCGCCTGCGTCGCGCAGCGTGCGGATCGCCGACTCGATCTCGCGGATCCGCGACGGATTGACGCCGGCCACCGGCTCGTCGAGCACCACCAGCCGGGGCTCGGCCATCAGGATCGATGCCAGCGCGACCAGCTTCTTCTGCCCGTAGGACAGGATGCCCACCGGCATCTCCAGATAACGCGACAGCCCCACGAGCTGCGCGAGATGCGCCGCGCGCTCGCGGGCGGCGCCGTCCTCGGAGCGGAATCGTGCGGTGCGCAGCAGCGCGTCGAGCCAGCCGGCGCGGTCGAACGACTGCGCGGCCGTCAGCAGGTTCTCGATCAGCGTCAGCTGGTCGTAGACGCGGATCGTCTGGAACGTTCGCATCAGCCCCGCGCGCGCGATCCGCCACGCAGGCAGGCCGCTGATGTCGTGACCGAGCAGGCTCACGCGACCGGAGTCGGCGCGCTGGAAGCCGGTGATGCAATCGACGGTCGTGCTCTTGCCCGAGCCGTTCGGACCGATGATTCCGACGATCCGATTCGCCGGCACGCCGAAGGACACGCCGGCGACGGCCTTGACGCCGCGGTACGACTTCGCCAGGTCCCGGACCTCGAGCAGCGCCGTCATCGGACGGGCTCGAGCGATTCACGCAGCCGCGCGATCCGCCGTTCGCGGATCCAGCCGGCGACCCCTTGCGGCATCACGAGCACGGCGGCGACCAGGATCGCGCCGTAGATCACCATCCGCAGCTCGTTGGAGAAGCGCAGCGCCTCCGGCAGCGCCGACATCACCAGACCTGCGACCACGACGCCCCAGAACGTGCCGGCGCCGCCGATGATCACCATGATCAGCCACGCCTGCAGGTAGTAGAAGTCCAGGATGCTCGGGTCGACGATGCGCAGATAGAACACCTGGATCCCGCCGGCCACGCCGGTCAGCGCCGCGCTGACGCTGAACGCGAACAGCTTGTACGGCGTCGGCGACACCCCGTGCGCGAGCGCCAGCGGCTGGTTCTGCTTCAGCGCGAGCAACGTGCGGCCGATCCGCGACGTGACGATCAGGTACAGCAGCGCCAGGCACACGACCAGGAACGCGAGCGCCAGCCAGTAGTAGCGCGCCGTGGTCGAGAACGGGAAGCCGAACAGCGACGGCACCGGCAGCCCCGGCAACCCGAGCGGCCCGCGGGTGACGTCGACCCAGTCGCGCGACACCAGCCAGGTCAGCAGCGAGAACGACAGCGTGACGATCACGAACGAATGACGCTCGAGGCGCAACGCCGCCCAGCCGACCACCAGCGCCAGCGCGGCGTTCAGCGCCGCCGCCAGCGCCAGCCCGGTCCAGAAGCTGCCGCCGGCGTCCATCACGACCAGCGCGGTGCAATAGCCGCCGATGCCCCAGAACGCGAGCTGCGCGAACGACAGCAGTCCGGCGTAGCCGTAGATCAGGTTCAGGCTCGCGGCGGCGATGGTGAACGTGAACGCGGTCACGCCGATGCCGACCACGTAGTCGGACGCGACCAGCGGCAGCGCCGCGAGCGCGCACAGCGCGAGCACCGCGAAAGCGACCTCCCTCATCCGAGCCTCAGCGCGCTGCGGCCGAACAGCCCCTGCGGCCTGAGCAGCAGCACCGCGATCATCACGATGAAGGCAATCGCTTCCTGCCACACGATGTGGAAGAACCCGCCGACCCAACTCTCGAGCACGCCGAGCGCGACGCCGGCGACGACCGCGCCCGGGACGCTTCCGAGGCCGCCGATGATCACCAGCGCGAACGCCTTGAAGATCAGGAACTGCCCCATGATCGGCTGCACCAGGTGCACCGGCGCGATCGCCGCCCCGGCCAACCCCGCGAGCATCGTCGCCA
>DATLGW010000784.1:0-9767 GCA_035540315.1 Burkholderiaceae bacterium
CCTACGGCCTCCATGCCGATCGTCATCGGCAGCGGCGTGCGATAAGTCTGCGAGCGCGCATAGCTGCCGTTGCGCATGTAGATGTCGATGAAGTTCACGCCGGCCATGCGAACTTCGACCAGCGCCTGGCCCGCCTGCGCCTGCGCAGTGTCGGTGGGCATCAGCCGCAATGCGTCGGGTCCGCCGAACTGCTCGATCCGGATCGCGTGCATCGAAACCTCCTGCGTGTGCTGGCGTCAGCATACTCGCGGCACGACCCGATGTAAGCGGTTGCAAGGACCCGCCGCTGCCGTTACAGTAGCCGCACCGACGCAGTTGCCGCTTCAGGTGCGGCGCGGACGCCGGATCTACGAACGGATCGCTCACCCGGAGGAGGCATCATGGGAACGTTTACGTCTCGCCGCGACGCGTTGCGGGTTTTCGGACTGGCAGGCCTGGGCATTGCTGCCGGCCTGCCCGCATCCGCGATCGCACAGGAGCAGTATCCGAGCCGGCCGATCGAGTTCATCGTCCCCTGGGGCCCGGGCGGCGGCGCCGACCAGGTCGCCCGCCAGGCCGGCAAGATGCTCGAAGAGATCCTGAAAGTTTCGTTCCCGGTCATCAACGTGCCCGGCGCATCGGGCCAGACCGGGTTGAACAAGATGCTGGTCGCGCCGAACGACGGCTACACGATCTCGATCATGACCGGCGACACGTTCGGCACGCAGGCCGCCGGCAAGCCGAACTGGAAGTTCTCCGACATCGTGCCGGTCGCGATCATGATCAAGCAGCCTTCGGCATTCTTCGTGCCGATGAACAGTCCGCTGAAGACGTTCGAGGATCTCGCGGCCGAGGCGCGCAAGCGTCCGCTGAAGGTCGCGGTGACGGGCTTCGGCACCCCCGACGACATCACGGTCAACTATTTCACGAAGCGCGGCGTCAGCCTGCAGTCGGTGCCTTTCGCCAAGCCCGGCGAGCGTTACACCGCGATCCTCGGGGGCCACGCCGACCTGCTGTACGAGCAGCTCGGCGACGTGAAGAACTTCCTCGAGACCAAGCAGATGCGGCCGATCGTGTTGTTCGACACGAAGCGGTTCCCCGCGTTTCCCGACGTACAGACCTGCGTCGAGGTCGGTCACCCGGTGATCATCAACCAGTTCCGGATGGTGACTGCGAAGGCCGGCACCGATCCGAAGAAGGTCAAGGTGCTCGCCGACGCGCTGGCGAAGGTCGCGGCCGCCGAACAGTACAAGGCGTATCTGAAGGACCAGTACGCCGACCCGAACAGCTACCAGCCGGCCGACGCGGCACAAGGGTTCCTTCAGAGCGAGCTCGACAACATGCGCAAGTTCGCGCGGGAAGCGGGGATGGCGCATTAGCGCCGCGAACTGCGCGCGTCTCTCCAGTCCGGGCTGCCGATGCGCTCCGACCGGATGCTGCGGATCGCGCCGTACGTCGCGGTGCTCGCGATCGCGACGTATCTGCTGCACAAGGCCGGGCAGATCGACTACTTCGGCCCGCCCGGACGCATCGGCCCGGATTTCTGGCCGAAGATGGTGCTCGGGCTGCTGATCGCGGTGTGCCTGTACGAAATCGTCAAGATCGGGCTGTTCGGCAGGGACCGTTCCAGCGGCGGCCTGGTCTCGACGATGTCGGCGCCGCCGTCCGGCGCCGCGGAGCCCGAGCCGCCGGCCGGCCGGTCGTACCCGCTGCGGCTGCTGCTGGCGATCGGCGCCACCGTCGCGTACACCGCGCTGGTGCCGATCGCCGGCTTCTTCCTCGCGACGTTTCCGTATCTCGCCGTCTTCATCTACGTCGGCGGCTATCGCCGGCTGCCGGTCGTCGTGCCGGTCGCGCTGTTCGGCACGCTGATGATGCTGTTCTTCTTCTGGCGGGTCGCCTACGTGTCGCTGCCGATCGGGCGCGAACCGTTCTCGTCGGTCAGCCTGCTGCTGATGCAGGCGATGGGAGTCAGGTAGCCGGCGATGGAGATCCTCTCGCACCTGGCGACCGGCTTCGTGCACGTGTTCGAGCCGGCGAACCTGTTCGCGCTGATGATCGGCCTGGTGCTCGGGCTGCTGGTCGCGGTGCTGCCGGGTCTGACTCTGGTGATGGGCGTCGTGCTGGCGCTGCCGTTCACGTACCACATGTCGGTCACGCCGGCGATCATCCTGCTCACGGCGATGTACCTCGCCGGAACCTACGCCGGCGCGTGGACGTCGATCCTGTTCCGCGTGCCCGGCGAGCCGATGGACGTGCCGCTGCTGTGGGACGGCTACACGATGGCTCGCAACGGCCAGGCGGCGAAGGCGCTCGGCTGGACGCTGCTGGCGGCGCTGTTCGGCGGGTTGACTGCGGCGGTGTTCATGGTCGCGCTCGCACAGCCGATCGCGAGCATCGCGCTGACGTTCTCGTCGCCGGAGTATTTCGCGATCCTGTTCTTCGGGCTCGTCAGCGTCGTGTCCCTTGGCGGCGGGTCGGTGACGAACGCGTTCATCAGCCTGTTCGTCGGGCTGATGATCGCCACCGTCGGCGTCGACGACATCTACGGGGCCGAGCGCTTCACGTTCGGCGTGCCGTTGCTGTCCGACGGCATCGATTACCTGGTCGTGATGGTCGGCGCCTACGGCGTCGGCGAGGTGCTGTCGCGGATGGAGAAGGGCTTCGTGTCGACTGCGCTGGAGAAGGTGTCGAACGTCAGGACGCAGCTGCCGCGGCTGCGCGAGGTGCTTGCGGCGCGGATGACGTTCGTGCGCGGCTCGATCACCGGCATCGTCGTGGGGCTGGTCCCGGGCGCGGGGGCGACGATCGCGTCGTTCGTGTCGTACGGCACCGAGCTGCAGTACGGGAAGAACAAGAAGGCGCTGGGCACCGGCGTGCCGGAGGGGATCGTCGCGCCGCAGACCGCTGCGACGTCGTCGGTCGGCGGCGCGCTGATCCCGCTGATCACGATGGGAATCCCCGGCAGCGGCGCGACTGCGATCATCCTGGGCGCATTCCTGCTGCACGGGCTGCAGCCGGGGCCACAGGTGTTCCAGACCTCGCCGCAGATCGTCTACGCGATGTTCGCGTCGCTGTTCGTCGGCATCGTCGGCATGTGCGTGATTGGGTACTTCGCGGCGAAGCTGCTGATCCGGGTGCTCGATTTTCCCGAGGCGATCGTGTCGGCCTACGTGGTCATGTGCTGCTTCCTCGGCGCGTACGCGGCGCGCAACAGCGTGACCGATCTGTGGCTGCTGACGGCGTTCGGCGTTCTCGGCTACCTGTTCGAGCGGTTGCGCTTTCCGATCACGCCGCTGGTGCTCGGCGTGATCCTGGGGCCGTTGGCCGAGACCAATTTCATGACGACGATGGTCAGCTTCAACAACGACTGGACCGTGTTGTTCACCCGCCCGATCAGCGGAACGATCATGGTCCTGTCGATCGTCGCGCTGGTCTATCCGCTAACGCGCGATGCGCTGCAGCGGCGCGCGTTGCGGCGGCGCGCGCTGCATGCAGACCGATCGACCCATCCGTCGGAGATCTCCTGATGAATGCAGCGGTTCAGCATCCGGGCGCCAGCGGCCCGGCCGAGACGGTCAACGAGCTGATCGCGCGGGCGCGCGCGGCGCAGCGGATCTACGACGGCTACGATCAGCAGCGGGTCGACGAGGTCGTCACCGCCGCCGGCTGGGCGATCGTGAACCCGCAGAACAACCGCGAGCTCGCGCGCCGCGCGGTCGCCGACACCGGGCTGGGCAACGTCGCCGACAAGGAACTGAAGAACCGGCGCAAGACGATCGGGCTGCTGCGCGACCTGAAGGACGCGAAATCGGTCGGCGTGATCGCCGAGCATCCCGAGCTCGGCCTGATCGAGATTGCCCGGCCGGTCGGCGTGGTCGGCGCAGTGACGCCGTCGACGAATCCTGCGGCGACGCCGGCCAACAACATCCTCAATGCGCTGAAGGGCCGCAACGCGATCATCGTCGCGCCGTCGCCGAAAGGCCAGTCGACGTGCACGCTGCTGCTCGAGTACGTCCACCGCGAGCTGCAGCGGGTCGGCGCGCCGCCCGATCTGGTCCAGCAGCTGCCGGCGCCGGTGACGAAGGCCAGCACTGCCGCGCTGATGGCGCGGGTGGACCTGATCGTCGCGACCGGCAGCCAGAGCAACGTGCGGGCCGCCTACTCCAGCGGCACGCCGGCGATCGGCGTGGGTGCAGGCAACGTGGCGGTGATCGTCGACGAGACCGCGGACCTCGCCGACGCGGCCGCGAAGATCGCGGCATCGAAGACTTTCGACAATGCGACCAGCTGCTCGTCGGAGAACAGCGTCGTCGTCGTCGACGCGGTCTACGACGCGATGCTGGGGCAGCTGGCCGAACGCGGCGGCCGGCTGCTGCCGCAAGCCGCGAAGGCGAAGCTGCAGCAGGCGATGTGGCCCGACGGCAAACTGTCGCCGCACGTGCTGGCGAAGTCGGCCGACGAGATCCTGCAGGTCGCCGGCATCGGCTCGACTGCCGCGTCTTGCCGGTTCCTGATGGTCGAGGAGACCGGCGCCGGGCCGCAGCATCCGTTCTCCGGCGAGAAGCTCTCGCCGGTGCTGACCGTGTACCGGGCGAAGGACTTCGCGAACGCGTGCGAGATCGTGCGCGCGATCTACGCGTACCAGGGGGCGGGTCATTCGCTGGGCGTCCACACCCGCGATGCGGCGCGGCCGCTGCAGCTGGGGCTCGAGCTGCCGGTGTGCCGGGTGATCGTGAACCAGGCGCACTGCTTCGCGACCGGCGGAAGCTTCGACAACGGACTTCCGTTCTCGCTGTCGATGGGTTGCGGCACCTGGGGGCGCAACAGCATCTCCGACAACCTGAACTACCGCCACTTCCTGAACATCACTCGGGTCTCGCGGCCGATTCCTCCAATCGAGCCGACCGAGGACGAGCTGTTCGGCGCCTATCGGCGCAAGTACGGGACCTGACGAAGCGCGTGCGCGCCGATGCTGACGATCCGCCACGTACTCGATTCGCAGGCGCGGGATCGCGCTGACGCAGTCTATCTGGTGGCGCCCGAGGCGGGACGCACGCTGACGTTCGGCCAGCTGCGCCGGCAATCGGTCGCGCTCGCGCAGGCGCTCTCGCAGCGCGGGCTGCGAAAGGGCGACAAGGTGTCGCTGATGCTGCACAACGGCTATCAGACCGCGCGGCTGTTCATCGGCGTGATGTACGCCGGCTGTGTCGTGTCGCCGATCAACCTGCTCGCGCAGCCGAGCGTGCTGCGTCACGTGCTCGAGCACTCCGATACGCGGCTGGTCTTCACCGGCGCCGAGCACGCGCCGCGATTGCGGCAGGCGCTTGCGGGCATCGAGCGGCGCATCGACGTGATCGAGGTCGACGTCGACGCGGAATGGGAGGAGCCCGCGGCGCCGGCCGCCGCCGCGTCGCCGCGGCCACCGGACTGCGCTGCGCTCGCCGAGGTCGACGTCGCGGAGGACGACGACGCGCTGCTGATGTACACGTCCGGCACCACCGGACTGCCCAAGGGCGTGGTGCTGTCGCACCGCAACGTCGTCTCAGGCGGCCGGTTCGTCAGCGAGGCGCAGCAGCTCGGGCCGGACGACCGGGTGCTGGCGTCGCTGCCGCTGTATCACATCAACGGCCAGATCGTCACCGCCGTGGCGCCGCTGGTGCACGGCGGCGGCGTCGTGATGCCGCACCGGTTCAGCGCGACCGCGTTCTGGCAGCTGGTTGCGCAGCATCGCTGCACGTGGATCAACGTCGTCCCGACGATCATTTCGTATCTGCTCAACGGGCCGGATCCGCGGGCGCTCGGGCTGGACGTCGCGGCGGTCCGGTTCTGCCGGTCGGCATCTGCGCCGCTGCCGCCGGCGCAGCACCGGGCGTTCGAACGGCGGTTCGGGATCGGCGTGATCGAGACCTTCGGAATGACCGAGACGGCTGCGCCTTGCTTCACGAATCCGCTGGATCCGCAGCGGCGCAAGCTGGGCAGTCCCGGCTGCGCGTTCGGCAACGACGCGAAGGTCGTCGACCCGGCCACCGGCGCGACGTTGCCGCCGGGGCGGATCGGCGAGCTGATGATCCGGGGCGACAACGTGATGAAGGGGTATTACAAGGATCCCGCGGCTACCGCCGCGACGCTGCATCCCGACGGCTGGATGCACACCGGCGACCTCGGCTACATGGACGCCGACGGCTTCGTCTACGTGACCGGCCGCATCAAGGAGCTGATCATCAAGGGCGGCGAGAACATCGCGCCGCGCGAGATCGACGAAGCGCTGCTCGAGCATCCGGCAGTGCTCGAGGCCGCGTCGGTCGGCGTTCCGGACGAGCATTACGGGCAGGAGATCGGCGCGTTCGTGATCCTGAAGCCCGGCGCGGCGACCACGGAGCGCGAGCTGATCGCGCACTGTCGCGACCGGCTCGGCCGCTTCAAGACGCCCCGGTTCGTGCGCTTCGTCGACGAGCTGCCCAAGGGGCCGTCCGGCAAGGTGCAGCGCCTGAAGCTGTCGGCGGGCTGACGATGGACGAGTCGCGATGAAGCGGGTTCGGGTCGACGTGCCTGCGCGGCGGGAGGCGCCGAAGCTGGTCGACGTGGCGCGGGCCGCGCGCGTGTCGACCGCGACCGTGTCGCGCGCGCTGAGCTTTCCGCACAAGGTGCATCCGGACACGCTCGGTCGGATCCAGCGCACCATCCGGCAGGTCGGCTACGTGCCGCACGGGCCGGCGCGCGCGCTCGCGCTGCGGCGCAGCCACACGATCGGCGCGGTCGTGCCGAGCCTGGCGAACGCGATCTTCGCGAACACCACGCACGCGCTGCAGAAAAGCCTTGATCAGGAAGGCTACACGCTGCTGCTGGGCTGCCACGAATACGATCTGCAGGTCGAGGCGCGAATCGCGAGGAAGCTGATCGAGCGCGGCGTCGACGGGCTGATCCTGTTCGGATCGCAGCACGAGCGCGAACTGTGGCGGCTGCTCGACGCGACGCGGCTGCCGTACGTGCTGACATGGGCGCTGGATCCGGACGGCGAGCGGCCGTGCGTCGGCTTCGACAGCCGCGATGCCGGCTGGCGCGTCGCGCAGTACCTGCTCGACCTCGGACACCGGCGGATCGGCGTCGTCAGCCTGCCGCTGGACTCGAACGAGCGGCATCGGGAGCGGGTGGCCGGGGTGCGCGATGCGCTTGCCGCGCGAGGGCTTTCGCTGCCGGCCGAGCGCGTGATCGAGCGCCGGCTCACGCCGATCGCCGGCCGCGAAGCGATGCGCGAGCTGCTGCGCGCGCGAACGCGTCCGACCGCGGTGATCTGCTGCAACGACAACCTGGCGATCGGCGCGATCGCCGAATGCCACGCGCAGCGGCTGCGGGTGCCCGCCGACGTGTCGGTCTGCGGTTTCGACGACGTCGAGTTCGCCGCGATGATGACGCCGGCGCTGACGACGGTGTTTTTTCCTGCCGCCGAGCTCGGCCGGTTCGCCGCCGAGCACCTGCTCGGCCGGCTCGCGGGCCGCGAGCCGCCGCGCCAGCAGCAGCTGCCGGTCGAGCTGATCGTGCGCGGATCGACTGCCGCGCCCCCGCGCGCGGCCGCACGGTCCGCGGCCGAATGACGATGCGACGCGAGCGCCGCGCAGCGGGCAGGTCGTGCAAGCGCTTGCAGCGCCGGGGCGCCGGATGATGCCGTCGATCGAAATCGCGGGCATCGCCGTGCTGCGGCTCGCGGTGCCGCTGCGCACGCCGTACCGGCTGGCGTTCGGGCCGCTGCGCGAGTTCGACACGGTGCTGGTCGTGGCGACCGGCGACGACGGGCGCACCGGGATCGGCGAGGCGACGCTGCTGCCCGGCTACAGCGACGAAACGGTCGAGCAGAGCTGGCAGCAGTCATGCGCAATCGCGGCGCGGTTCCCCGGGCGCGCGGCCGGCGAGTGCCTGGCGCTCGCGCGCGAGCTCGCGCCGCAGGCGCCGTTCACGGCGACCGCGCTCGCGACGTCGATCGAGATGCTGCAGGCGCATCCGCGACTTCAGCTGCGGCAGCCGGCGCGGGTGCCGCTGCTGGGCCTGGTCAACGGCGAGGCGTCGAGCGAGCTGGCCGAAGAGATCGACGCGCTGCTGGCGCAGGGCTTCAGGACGCTGAAGGTCAAGGTCGGTTTCGACGCGTCGCAGGACGCGAAGAAAGTGGCCACGATCCAGCGCGTCGTCGACGGCCGGGCGCTGATCCGGCTCGATGCGAACCAGGGCTACGACGTCGCGTCGGCGTGTGCGTTCGCCGCGTCGCTGCAGCCGCAGGGAATCGAGCTGTTCGAGCAGCCGTGCCGGGCCGGCGATTGGGCGGCGGCGCAGGCGGTCGCACGCGCGTCGGCGGTGCCGATGATGCTCGACGAGTCGATCTTCGACGTCGACGACATCGAGCGCGCCGCGCAGCTGAAGGCGGCGCGGTTCATCAAGCTCAAGCTGATGAAGCTCGGCAGCCTCGATGCGCTCGCTCGGGCGCTGGCGCGGATCCGCGAGCTCGGCATGGAGCCGGTGCTCGGCAACGGCGTGGCCTGCGAGATCGGCTGCTGGATGGAGGCCTGCGTGGCGCGCGAGCTGATCGCGAATGCCGGCGAGATGAACGGATTCCTGAAGCCGGTCACCCGGTTGCTGGCGAACCCGCTGCCGTTCGACGACGGCGCGATCGTGCTGCCCGCCGGCTACTGGCCGGCGCTCGATCCGGCGGCGCTCGATCGCTGCACGGTCGAGTCGGCGAATTTCGACTGATCGGGAAACGCGATGCGGCAGAAGACGCTGGTGACCGGAGTGATCGGTTCCGACACCCATATCGTGGGCAACCGGATCCTGTCGATGGCGCTCGAGAAGGCAGGCTACAAGGTCGTCGCGCTGGGCGCGCTGACGCCGGCGGGCGATTTCGTCAAGGCCGCGCTCGAGACGAACGCCGACGCGATCCTGGTATCGTCGCTGTACGGCCAGGGCGAGCTCGACTGCCGCGGATTTCGGGACCTGTGCATCGAAGCCGGGCTGCAGGACATCCTGATCTACGTCGGCGGCAACCTGGTCGTGGGCAAGCAGCGCTGGGAGGACGTCGAGCGGCGGTTCGTCGACATGGGATTCGACCGCGCATTCCCGCCGGGTACCCGCACCGACGAGGTGATCCGCATCCTCGCGCAGGACTTCGCCGCGCGCGAGTCGACCCGGAACGCAGACCGATGAAGGCGGCGCTGCTGATCGATTTCGGCAGCACCTACACGAAGCTGCGCGCGGTCGAGCTGCAGCAGGCGGTGCTGCTCGGGTCGGGACAGGGTCCGTCGACGGTCGGCACCGACGTCACGATCGGAATGCGCGAGGCGCTCGCCGATCTCGAGCGGCGGCTGGGACGGTTGCCGCAGTTCGCGTACCGGCTCGCGTCGTCGAGCGCCGCCGGCGGGTTGCGGATGGTCACCGTCGGACTGGTGCGCGAGCTCACCGCGGAGGCGGCGCGGCGCGCGGCGCTGGGGGCGGGCGCACGGCTGGTCGGCGCGTTCGCGTACCGGCTCACGCAGGTCGACCTGGATCGCATCGAAGCGCTGGCGCCCGACATCCTGTTGCTGGCCGGCGGCACCGACGGCGGCAACAGCGACGTGATCGAGCACAATGCCGCCGCGCTCGGGCGCAGCCGGTTGCGTTGCCCGATCGTTTTCGCCGGCAATCGGGCATGCGCCGACCACGCGGCCGAGGCGCTGGCCGGTCGAAGGCTGATCGTCACCGAGAACGTGATGCCGGACTTCAACGTGCTGAACATCGAGCCGGCGCGAGCGGCGATCCGCGAC
>DATLGW010000785.1:0-2778 GCA_035540315.1 Burkholderiaceae bacterium
GTCGTCGACAGCTGGCGGTACTGGCCGCTGGCGTCACGCAGTCCGATCGCCTCGTACGGCGGGTACGGCTCGGTCAGCGCGCGGTTCAGCGAGCTCGCGTAGCTCGCGAGGCTGTTGTAGCTGACCGCGAGCGACGCCTGCGCATCGCTCTGGTAGCCCAGCGGTCCCATCCGCAGCGACGTCGCATGCGGCAGGTACATCGTGTCGGCCTCCAGCGGCTGCAGCGGATGCGGGCGGCCTTCGACGAACGATCGGCACAGCGCGGGCGACGCGCCGAACAGATACAGCAGCAGCCACGAGTGGCGCCGGAAATTGCGGATCAGCGCGAAGTACGCCGAATTGCGATAGGCGTGCACGTCGCCGGCATGGGCATCGGCGCGCTGCAGCATCGGCCACGCTGCATCGGGCAGCGAGAAGTTGTAGTGGATCCCCGAGATCGTCTGCATCCGCCGCCCGTACCGGTACGAAAGCCCCCGCCGGTAGACGGTCTTCGCGGTGCCGACGTTCGAGCTTCCGTAGCGGCCCAGCGGAATCGCCTCGTCGCTTTGCGGCAGCCGGCACGGCATGCTGGCGTTCCACAGCAGCTCGTCGCCGAGGTGGCGGTAGACGATCTGATGAATCTGCGTGAGCTGGCGCAGGCAGCTGTCGGCGTCGGTGTGGATGCCGGTGATCAGCTCGAGCTGCGACTCGCTGAAGTCGGTCGTGATGTGCGGATGCGTGAGCGCCGATCCGAGCGCCGCCGGATGCGGCGTATCGGCGAGGGAAGCGTCGGCGCGAACGCGCAGGCCCTCCTTCTCGATGCCGCGCCGCATCGCGACCAGCACCTCGGGCGACAGCGCGCGCAGCCGTTCGTTCAGCAAGCTCAAGGACCCCTTCCCCCAGCGACGGACAAGCCCGAAGCGTAGCAGAGATGTCGCGATACAATAGCCGCTTGCTCCAGGCGCCCCGAGGTGGGGCGCATCAGCCTGTCAGCGTCGGGCTCGCGATGCGGCGTTCGATCGATGGAAGTGCACGTTGGGCGATTGCGGTTGCAGTCGCGATTGCGGCCGCGCTGCCGGCGGCGGCGTTTGCGCGACCGGTTCCGGCCGATCGTGCCGAAGTCGGGCGGCTGCAGATCGGCGTATTCCCGGAGGCTACGCTCGACGGCCGGCCGGTGCGGCTGGGCGCCGGCGCGCGCATCTACAACGAGCACAGCGCGATCGTGATGCCGGCGAGCGTGCAGGGCGAGCGGCACGTGGCCTACCTGCGCGGCGCGATGGGCGAGATCGTCGAGGTCTGGCTGATCAGCGCCGAGCAGGCGCGCAAGCTCGCGGCGGCGATCGAGGAGCGCAAGCGAAGCGCGCCGGCGTGGCCGGCGATGCAACCGCGCAACTGAGTTCGTGCCAGCGGCCGGCGACGACGAGCGCGGCGCAACCTGATCGGAACACCCGGATGCCTCGCAAGCTCTACATCAAGACCTTCGGCTGCCAGATGAACGAGTACGACTCGTCCAAGATGGCCGACGTACTCGCCGCCGCCGAAGGCGCCGAGCCGACCGACGATCCGCGCGATGCCGACATCATCCTGTTCAACACCTGCTCGGTGCGCGAAAAGGCGCAGGAGAAGGTGTTCTCGGATCTCGGACGCGTCAAGCACCTGAAGCGCGAGCGCCCGGACCTGGTGATCGGCGTCGGCGGCTGCGTGGCCAGCCAGGAAGGCGCCGCGATCGTCGCGCGCGCGCCGTACGTCGACCTGGTGTTCGGCCCGCAGACGGTCCACCGGCTGCCCGAGCTGATTGCGCGCCGTCACGCCAGCGGCCAGCCGCAGGTCGACATCAGCTTCCCGGAGATCGAGAAGTTCGATCACCTGCCGGCGCCGCGCGTCGACGGCGCGACCGCGTTCGTGTCGATCATGGAAGGCTGCAGCAAGTACTGCAGCTTCTGCGTGGTGCCGTACACGCGCGGCGAGGAAGTCTCGCGGGGGTTCGACGACGTGCTGACCGAGGTCGCGATGCTCGCGCAACAGGGCGTGCGCGAGGTCACGCTGCTGGGCCAGAACGTCAATGCCTACCGGGGCCGGATCGGCGCCGGCGGCGCGGCCGATGCGCCGGGCGACGCCGAGATCGCCGACTTCGCGCTGCTGCTCGAATACGTCGCCGAGATTCCCGGGATCGAGCGGATCCGCTACACGACCTCGCATCCGACCGAGTTCACGCAGCGGCTGATCGACTCGCATGCGCGGATCCCGGCGCTGGCGCCGCACGTGCACTTGCCGGTGCAGTCGGGTTCCGATCGGGTGCTGGCGGCGATGAAGCGCGGCTACACCGCAGTCGAATACAAGTCGATCGTGCGCCGGCTGCGCGCGGCGAGGCCCGACCTGTCGATCTCGTCGGACTTCATCGTCGGATTTCCCGGCGAGACCGACGAGGATTTCGAGCGTACGCTGCGGCTGGCCCAGGAGATCGGCTTCGACCACTCGTTCTCGTTCGTCTACAGCGCGCGTCCCGGCACGCCGGCGGCGGAGCTGCCCGACCCGACGCCGGCCGACGTCAAGCTGCAACGGCTGCAACGGCTGCAGTCGGTGCTCGAGCAGAGCACGCGCGGCATCAGCGAATCGATGGTCGGCAGCGTCCAGAAGATCCTGGTCGAAGGCCCATCGAAGAAAGCCGACAACGAGCTCAGCGGGCGCACCGGCAACAACCGGGTGGTCAATTTCGCCGGCGACCCGGCATTGGTCGGCCGAATGGTCGACGTCGCGATCGCAGCCGCGCTGCCGCACTCGCTGCGCGGACGGCTGGCC
>DATLGW010000786.1:0-6924 GCA_035540315.1 Burkholderiaceae bacterium
GTGGCGATGCGGCGAGCGCCGGCCGGATCGCCGCCTGGCTCGCTGTCGACCAGCTCGATTTCCGCGGCGCGCTGTCGGTCGCCAGCGGCTGGCTCGATCGCGCACGGCGGCTGCTGCAGCCTCTGCCGCCGGGGCCGGAGCATGGCTGGTTCGCGTTCCACGAGGGCTTCATCGCGAGCGTCAGGGGCGACTCCGATACTGCCGAGAAACTCGGTCTTCGCGCCGCGGAGCTCGGGCGCGTTTTCTGCGTTCCCGACCTGGAAATGCTCGGGCTCGCGCTTCAGGGGGCAATCCTCGTTTCGCGAGCACGCGTGCGCGACGGCATGCAATGTCTGGACGAGGCCGCCGCGATCGCGCTGGCGGGCGAGGCGACGATCCCGATCTCGGGCGCCTGGACCTGCTGTTTTCTCGTCACTGCGTGCGCCGGCGTGCTCGACTACGAGAGGGCGTTCGAGTGGTGCGACCGCATCGAGGAGTTCTCGCAGCGCTACGGCAACCGCTACATGCTTGGTTTCTGCCGCGATCATTACGCGACGATCCATCTGTGGCGCGGCGATTGGTCGCAGGCGGAGCGGGCGCTCGACGAGTCGATCGACGCGTTGTTGGCGTCGCGCCCGCCGTCGGTCGCAAGTCCGCTGACTCAACTTGCGGAGCTCAGGCGCCGCCAGGGCCGGGACGACGAGTGCGAGCAGCTGCTCGAGCGCGCGGGCGGCTCGCAGCGCGCGCAGCTTTGCCGCGCGAACCTCGCGCTGGACCGCGGCGATCCCCTGCGTGCGGCGGACCTCGCCGAGCGCGTGCTGCGCGCGGTCGATCCGGCACGACCGATCGACCAGGTGCCGGCGCTCGAAGTCCTCGTGCGTGCACAGGTCGCCTGCGGCCGCCTCGATGACGCCGGCTCCACCGTGCAGGCTCTCGAAGAAATCGCGCAGCGCGTCGGGACCGTTGCACTGCGTGCGCTTGCGGCGTTCTCGGGCGGGCTGCTGGCGGCGGCGAGCGGCGAGTCCACGATGGCGAAATCGCTGCTCGAGGCGGCGATCGACGGCTTCGACCGCTGCGGCGCTGCATTCGATGGCGCACGAGCTCGCATCGAGCTCGCGCAGACGCTCGCGGTGCTCGGTCGCGCCGACGATGCGCGGCGCGAGGCGGCCGCAGCCCTTCGGCGGTTGCAGGATCTGGGCGCGCTCTCGGAAACAAAGCGGGCCGAACGGATCCTGCGTGCAGGCACGGTCGGCAGCGGACCGCCGGCGCCGGTGTCGCCCCGGGAAACGCAGGTGCTGAGCCTGATCGCGGCCGGTCTGACGAACCGGGAGATCTCGGAGCGGCTCTTCATCAGCGAGCACACCGTGCATCGCCACGTGACGAACATCCTGCGCAAGCTCGAGCTTCCGTCGCGCGCCGCCGCCGCCGCGTATGCGGTGCGCGCAGGACTCGGACAGCGCTCATAGCCAGATCTGGCCATTGCAGGGGCTGCGGCCGATTGGCCGGTTCAGGCGAAGCGGCCGGAGGCGACATGCCCCAGCATGTTCCCATCGGAACCGACACGACATCACCGGAGGTCGACGATGGACACGACTGTGCAGCGCGAAACGGATGCCTTGGCCGCCGACCGCCAATTCAAGGCTGAAGTTCGGAAGATGTGGGCGATGGGGGACTACGGCAGGTTTGCCGAGCTGGTCTGGGAGGTCGGGCCGGTGCTGGTGACCGCCGCCGGCGTGCGTCCGGGACAGAAGGTGCTGGACGTCGCGGCAGGAACGGGCAACGCGGCGATCCGGGCCGCCGAGGCCGGCGCCACGGTGGTCGCCTCGGACCTCACACCCGAGAACTTCGATGCGGGCCGGCGCAATGCGCAGCGCCGGGGCGTGTCACTGGAGTGGGTCGAAGCCGACGCCGAGGCGTTGCCGTTCGAAGACGCGGAATTCGACGTGGTGCTGTCCTGCTTCGGCGCGATCTTCGCGCCCAGGCACCAGCGGGTCGCGGACGAGCTCGTGCGCGTGTGCAAGCCCGGGGGCACGATCGCGATGGCGAACTTCACTCCGGAGGGGCTGCTCTCCGGCTTCCTCGGCGTGTTCGCCCCATATCTGCCGCCGCCGCGCCCGGGCGACTCGCCGCCTGTCCTGTGGGGAAGCGAAGACCACGTGCGCGAGCTGTTCGGCGGCAGGGTGTCCGCGATCGAGATGAGTCGCAAGACCTATACCGAACGTGCCGCCAGCCCCGAAGCGTACTGCGAGTTCTTCAAGGAGACGTTCGGGCCCGTGGCGGCCATCTATTCGGGGCTCGAGCACAAGCCCGAGGACCGGGCGGCACTCGATCGTGCATTCCTGGACTTTGCCCAGCGCTCCAACCAGGGCCGGGCGGGCGGACCTGCGCAGTACGTCTACGAGTACCTGCTCGTGGTCGCCCGGAAGTGATGCAACTCCAAGGAGGCCGCAACATGATGAATCGGCAGCGAGAGGCCGCCGAGGCCATCGAAGCGATCTGGGTGCGATACGCGAGCAGCCTGAGAACCGGCGACGTCGACTCCTGGCTGTCCCTCTGGACCGGCTAGCGATCAAGTCGGGTCGTGGTTCGCGGGCACCGACCCGCCGATCCTGGTGGCGGCGTTCAACTTGCCAGTTCCGCCCGCACCAGCGCCGCCCCCTGCGCGAGCGCCCGCAGCTTGCCTTCGGCGATGTCGCGCGGCAGCGGCACCATGCCGCAGTTCGTGCACGGAAACAGCCGCGACGCCTTGACGTGCTTGAGCGCCTCGCGCAGCGTCGCGGCGACTTCCTGCGGCGTCTCGACCTGCTCGGTCGCGACGTCGATCGCGCCGACCAGCACGTCCTTGCCGTCGAGCAGCGCGATCAGCTCGATCGGCACGCGCGAGTGGTGGCACTCGAGCGAGACTTGGTCGATCTTCGAGCGCGCGAGCAGCGGAAACGTCTGCTCGTAGTGGCGCCATTGCTCGCCCAGCGTCGCTTTCCAGTCGATGTTCGCCTTGATCCCGTAGCCGTAGCAGATGTGCACCGCGGTCGTGCACGGCAGGTCCTGAGCGGCGCGCTCGAGCGCGCGGATGCCCCAGTCGCGGACCTCGTCGAAGTACACGTTGAACGCCGGCTCGTCGAACTGGATCACGTCGACGCCGGCCGCGGCGATCTCGCGCGCTTCCTGGTTCAGGATCCGGGCGAACTCCCACGCGAGCTTCTCGCGGCTGCGGTAGTGGTCGTCGTACAGCGTGTCGACCATCGTCATCGGGCCCGGCAGCGTGTATTTGACCTTGCGCGTCGTCGCCGCGCGCAGGAAGCGCGCATCGTCGACGTAGATCGGCGCGCGCCGCTCGACTGCCGACACGACGACGGGCACGTCGGCATCGTAGCGGTTGCGGATGCGCACCGTGCGCTTGTGCTCGAAATCGACTCCGTCGAGGCTTTCGATGAACGTGGTCACGAAGTGGCGCCGCGTCTGCTCGCCGTCGGTGACGATGTCGATGCCCGAGCGCTCCTGCGCGAGCAGCGCCAGCCGCACCGCGTCGCGCTTGCCCTCGGCAAGCGCCGCGCCGTCCAGCCGCCACGGCGCCCACAGCCGTTCGGGTTCGGCAAGCCATGCCGGCTTCGGCAGGCTGCCGGCGATCGTCGTTTGCAGCAGCGGCTGGTCCATCGGCGTCTCCTCGGGCTGCGATCGTTCTCTGGACGCGCCGCCGGGGCGGCGGCGGATGCGGGCGCCCCGATCGGCAGGGCGCCAGCCCTCGATCTTACTGCCTGGGCAGCGCCGCGATCCGTTCGCGCGCCGCCTGCGCGGTCGGCGTCCCTTCGTATTTCTGCGCGACCGCCTGATACGTCTCTCGCGCGTTCTTACGGTCGCCCAACTCGGCGTACGCGTTGCCGACCACCAGCAATGCGTCGCCGGCGCGCGGATGATCGGGGAAGCGCTGCAGGAACGACTGCATCGTCGCCAGCGCCGCGCGGTAGTCGCGCAGCGCATACTGGCTGCTGCCGATCCAGTAGACGACGCTCGGCAGGTACGGGCTCTGCGGGTAGGTCGTCTGGAACTGCTGGAACGCGACCAGCGCCGGCTTGAAGTCGCCGGCGCGAAACTGCGCGAGCGCCGCGTCGAACGCCCGCCGCTCGGCCGGGTCGACGTTGACCTGGCGGCCGTCGATCGTCACCGCGACCGGCTCGAACGGCCGCAGCCGGGCGTCGATCTCGGACAGCATGTCGCGCTGCTGGCGCTGCGCCTGCGCGAGCTCGTTCGTCAGCACTTCGAGCTTGCCGCGCAGCTGCGCGATCTCCTGCTTCAGCGTCTCGATCTGGTTCTGCTGATCGAGCTGGCCGCGCGTCAGCGGCGCAGCGCGCGCCGACAGCTCCTCGATGCGCCGCGTCATCTCGTCCAGGCGGGCCTGCACGTCACGCTGCAGCGCGTCGACGCGGGTGCGCAGATCGAGGATCGCACGGCGCGCATCGGCGTCCTCGAACAGCGCAGCATGGCCGGGGGCGGGCAGCGCCAGCGCGCTCGCCAGCACGAGCGCCGCGACCGGCAATGTCAGCGCAAGCGGTGCAGGGCGGCGCAGCATCGCGATGCCTCCGGGTTACTGATAGACGATGTCGGCGCGGCGATTCTCGGCGTGCGCGGCTTCGTCGGATCCGAGCGCGCGCAGCTTCTCCTTGCCGAAGCTGACCGCCTCGACCTGCGACTCCGACACGCCCAGCGCCGCAAGCGCGCGCCGCACCGCTTCCGAGCGCTTCTGCCCGAGCGCGAGGTTGTACTCGCGGCTGCCGCGATCGTCGGTGTTGCCCTGGATCACGACCTTGCGGTTCTGGTTCGTATTCAGGAACTTCGCATGCGCCTCGACGACCGGACGGAACTCGTCGCGGATCACGAAGCTGTCGAAGTCGAAATAGATGCTGCGCTTGGCGAGCGGTCCGGCGGGATCTGCCAGCGGATCGCGCGTCTTCGCGCCGTCGATGTCGACTTGCGTGACCTGCCGGCCGTTGGCCGCGCCCTCGCCGATGCCGCGCGACGCGCGCGGGTCCGGCGGCGGGATCCGCTGCGCGTCGCGCGACTCGATCGGCGCGATCTTCTCGTCCTCGAGCTTCACGCCGGAGCTGCAGGCAGCGAGCACGGCGGCTGCGCAGGCGGCCGCAGCCACTTTGATCAATCGGTTCATCATGTCCTCGGTCATATGGTTATACGTGATGCGGGAGAAAAAGCTGCGGCGATCGAATCAACTCAGGTACGGTCCCCACGCCGGTTCGCGGATGTCGTTGTTGCTGGTCAGCCGCTGCCGCACTCGGCCGTCGACGGTCGTCGCCATAAGCGTGTCGCGGCCGCCGATCTGGGTCGCATACATGATCCAGCGGCCGTTCGGCGCGAAGCTCGGCGACTCGTCGCGGCCGCCGGCGGTCAGCAGCGTCTCTTCGCTGCTCGCGACGCTCAGGTCCTTCAGCGCGATCAGGAACCGGTTGTCGCGCCGGGTCACGAACGCGAGCAGGCGGCCGTCCGGGCTCACGCGCGGGCTCACGTTGTACGGCGAGCCGAACGTCACGCGGGTCGCATCGCTGCCGTCGGCGGTCATCCGATAGATCTGCGGCGTGCCGCCGCGATCGGACGTGAAGTAGATGAAGCGGCCGTCGGGCGAAAAGTGCGGCTCGGTGTCGATCGCGTTCGACGACGTCAGCCGGCGCTGGTTGCTGCCGTCGGCGCCGATCATGTAGATCTGCGACAGGCCTTCCAGCGTCAGCGCCACGGCCAGCCGCTTGCCGTCGGGCGCCCATGCCGGCGCGCTGTTGCTGCCGCGAAAGTTCGCGACCGCCTGGCGCTGCCCGGTGGCGAGCTCGTGCACGTACACGACCGGCTTTTTCGCCTCGAACGACACGTATGCGAGCCGCGAGCCGTCCGGCGCCCACTTCGGCGAAATGATCGGCTCGGGCGAGTTCAGCATCGTCTGCTGGTTCTCGCCGTCCCAGTCCGACACGTTCAGCCGGTAGCGGGTGCCCTGCAGCGTGACGAACGCGATCCGCGTGGAGAAGATGCCTTTCTCGCCGGTCAGCTTCTCGTAGATGCTATCGGCGATCCGGTGTCCGACCAGGCGCAGATCCGCTTCCTGCGCGAGCAGCGACTCGCTCGCGAGCACGTTCTGGCGCACCACGTCGTGCAGCCGATAACGCACGTCGTAGCGGCCGTCTGCGAGCCTCGCGACCGAGCCGCCGAGGACCGTTTCGGCGCCGCGCGCCTGCAGCGACGCGAAATCGATCGACGTCGTTTCGGTGATCGGTTGCGCTGCCTCGAGGATCCGGAACGCGCCGCTGCGAAACAGGTCGCTGCGGACCACGGCGGCCACGTCGATCGGCGCGCGTCCGTCGCCGCCGAAACCGCCGATGACGATCGGCAGCTGCGTGGCCCCGACGCCGGTCACGTCGATCCGCATCTGCGCTCGGCTCAGCGGCGTGGCGGCGGCCAGCGATGCAGCAGCGATCAAGCGTCGCCGCATCGAATCGAACAGCTTGACTTTCATAGCGGCAAATTATAGAGCGCGGCCGACTCGGGCACGGACCCTGCGGAGCGATTCCGGGGCAGGGGAATCCACAACCCGCGTCGCGTCAACCGTGCGGCGCATGACTGACCTCCAGCTCGCGCGGGCAAGGCCGCCCGTCGGGCGGCCGCGGGAACGGGTCGGTGCGCTCGATCGCGCGCTGCGCGGCCAGGTCCCAGGCCGGCACGCCGCTGGAGCGGCGCAGCTTCACGTCGACGACGCTGCAATCCTGCGGCTGCAGCGTCACGACGAAGAACGCCCGCGGATTGCCCGAGACCGAGCCGATCGTCGCGAAGCTCGTGTTGGCGCGGATCGTCGACGCGATGCGGCCGACCCAGCCGGCATCGGCGCGACCGTCGACCGGGCTGGCGGCCGAGCTGCCGCGGGCCCCGCCCTGAGCCGGCACGTCGGCCTGGCGC
>DATLGW010000787.1:0-5248 GCA_035540315.1 Burkholderiaceae bacterium
GCCCGAGAACAGCACCGCGCCCGCGATCGCGAGCGCCATCCCGATCCACCAGTCGGTGCGTTCGAGCTGCGCCGGCACCGCCGATCCCGCACTCATCGAATCCCCCACACCCCAGCCGCCGGCGCGCAAAGGGAGTAATGTTAGCGCTCCTCGTTCCATTGCGACGCGACGATGCAGGATTCGAATCGACCGCACACCGCCAGTTCCGTCGAGGCGCTGCACCAGGACTGGCGGTCGCTGCTGCCGCCCGGACACGCGCCGCCGTCGCCGCACGACCGTGTCGAGCTGACGGGCGCCCAATGGCGCGAGCGGCTGTCGCCCGAGCAGTTCGACGTGCTGCGCCGTGCCGGCACCGAATATCCGGGCAGCAGCCCGCTGAACGCGGAGAAGCGGCCGGGGATCTTCGAGTGCGCCGGCTGCGGGCTGCCGCTGTTCTCGTCGGCAATGAAGTTCGACAGCGGCACCGGCTGGCCCAGCTTCTTCACGGTGATTCCGGGCGCCGTCGAAACGCGCACCGACTTCAAGATGATCCTGCCGCGCACCGAATACCATTGCGCGCGCTGCGGCGGCCACCACGGCCATGTTTTCAAGGACGGGCCGCCGCCGACGCGGCTGCGCTACTGCAACAACGGCGTCGCGCTGCGATTCCGCCCGCGCGACGGCTGACGTCGCGCTCTCGGTCGCGCAGTCGCCGGAGGCGCTTCGCGGGTCAACCGCGCCGCAACGCGTCGATGTCCAGCGGCAGCATCCGACCGAGCCACAGCGCATGGTCGCGATGATCCGCGACGTCGTCGCCGGTCTCCGGGTGGACCAGCACCGCGAGCCCGCGCCGGTTCAGCATCAGCCACGCCAGCAGCGGCGCGAACTGGTCGGGCGCGAACGCGACCTGATACATCCCGCACGGGTGTGGTCCGACCGGCCGGTCGTGCCACCGCCCGAGCCGGACCGCGAAACGCGCGCCGAGCTCGTCTCGGACGCAAGCCGCCGCCGCGCGGGAATCGGCGTCGTCGTAATAGACGTGCGCGTGAAAACCGGTGATGCAGCTGGGTTCCATCGGAAGATCGCGAATGGCGGCGGATCGTGCAGTGTAGACCGGCGCCGCCGCGCGACAGCGGGAATGCATCTTGCTCAGTCGCAGCAGCGACCGTGATCGCAGCGCGGGCGGCTGACGCGCGCCGCAGGCCGCGGTGCGGCCGGACTGCCGTGGCCTCAGCGATGAATCGTTATCCGGAGCACGTATTTCATTACACGACGCCGGCAGGGCTGCTGGGGATTCTGCGCAGCCGCGCAATCTGGGCCGCGCAGACCGGCTTCCTCAACGATCTGACCGAGCTGCGCGTCGCCACCGACATCGCGCTCGCCGAAATCGACCGTTGCGCGGCCGAGTGGCAACGCAAGGGGCCGGCGTGGGAATTCCGCCGCCAGGGACTGCAGGCGATGCGGCAGATTGCCGAAACGCCGCATCCGATGGTGTTCGTCGCATCGCTGTCGCGGCTCGAGGACGACCTGTCGCAGTGGCGCGGCTACTGCCGCGGCACCGGCGGATATGCGCTGGCGATCCCGCGCGCGCTGCTGCAGCGCGTCGCCGACGCGAACGGTTGCGAGTTCGTCGAGTGCATCTACGATCCCGGCGAGCACCAGCGGCTGGTCCTTGCACTGGTGCGGGAGTTCATCGCAAACCTCGAGCAAGTCGAGCCGCCGGCCGAGCAACCGGCCGATGCGTCGGCGTTCTGGGCCCGGCGCGGCGTGTCGACCCGCAGGCGGGAGCAGCGCGACTTCTATCCCGAGTTCTATCGGTCGCTGTGGCGGCTTGCCGCGCGGCTCAAGCATCCGGCGTTCGAGCATGAAGCCGAGTGGCGGCTGATCGCCGTGCTCGACGGCGACACCCGTGCCGAAATCATGCTGCGCGAAGGCTCGCAGACGCTGGTGCCGTACGTCGAGATCCCGATCACCGGCGAGCGCAACCTGTCCAAGCTGCCGCCGGACCTGTGCGTCGACGGGGATCCGAACGCATCGCTCGGCATCGTCGTCGGCCCGTCTGCCGACGTGCACGCATCGCGAACCGCCGCCGAGCTGGTGCTGCGCCGCTACATCGGCGAGCACTGCTGGACCGCGGAGTCCGAGGTGCCGTACCGGGATTGACGGGCGCCCCGCGGGCTCAGCGCTGCGGCGGCTGCGCCTGGACTTTCTTCAGCGGCTCCGGCGCCTTGTCGTCGTCGACCAGAGTCGCGATCAGGCTCAGCGTCAGGATCAGGAAAGCGACGAGCGTGCGGCGCATTCGAAGCTACTCGGCAGGGGGTCCGAGAGCTTCGCACGCACGGCGCGGGGCGCGGCGTGAAAAAGTCACGAGGCTGCAGAAAATTGGGGCGAACGACGGGATTCGAACCCGCGACAACCGGAATCACAATCCGGGACTCTACCGCTGAGCTACGTTCGCCACTGAATCTGGCCTGCCCGACAGGACTCGAACCTGTGACCCTCAGCTTAGAAGGCTGATGCTCTATCCAACTGAGCTACGGGCAGAGAAACCCGTCAGGCGCGGATCGGGACGCGGCGCAGGCTGGCGGCGTCGGGCGCCGACCCGGATCAGGCTGGTCGGGGCGAGAAGATTCGAACTTCCGACCCCCTGATCCCAAATCAGGTGCGCTACCAGGCTGCGCTACGCCCCGAAACCGGAGATTCTACCGCAGCGGCCGCGGATTCGCTGTTGCCGCGATGTCCTTGCGGCCTGCCGGCGCTTCTGCCCGGCCGGCCGCGCCCGCGCCCTAGACTGGCGCAATCGCGTGGTCGCGGAGGCAGCGATGCTCGGATTCCTGATCCTCCTGCTGCTGATGATGGCGCTGCTCCTGATCGTGCCGTGGTGGCCGTACAGCCGCCACTGGGGCTACTACCCCGGCGCGTTCGTGCTGTTGCTGCTGCTGGCGTTCCTGATCGCGGTCTGGTTCGGCTGGGTGTTGCTGGTCTGGCCCTGGTCGCCCGCCTGACGCGATTTGCCGGCACCGCACGCGGCCGCGGCGGGTGACCGCAGCGCCGCACAAGGCGTGACCAGTCCCTACGCGCCCGCGGCCTCCGCCAGCCGCTGCGCCAGCCGCGATGCGATCGCGTCGTCGTCGGCTTCGACCATCACGCGCAGCAGCGGCTCGGTGCCCGACGGCCGGATCAGCACGCGGCCGTTGCCGGCGAGCTCGCCGGCGACCTGCTGGTACGCCCGCTGCAGCCCGACGTGCGACTGCCAGTCGAAGTCCTTCGCGACGCGCACGTTGATCAGCACCTGCGGCAGCAGCGTCAGGTCTGCCGTCAGCTCGGCCAGCGTGCGGCCGCTGCGCTTGAGCGCGGTCAGCACCTGCAGCGCGCTGATCGTGCCGTCGCCGGTCGTATGGCAGTCGAGGCACAGCAAGTGCCCCGAGCTCTCGCCGCCGTAGAGCCAGCCGCGCTGCTGCATCGTCTCGAGCACGTAGCGATCGCCGACCTTCGCGCGCGCGAAGCCGATCCCCATTCGCGCGAACGCCTGCTCGAGCCCGATGTTCGACATCAGCGTGCCGACCGCGCCGGCGACCGGCCCGCGGGCGGCACGCTCGCGCACGATCACGTACAGCAGCTCGTCGCCGTGGTACAGCCGGCCCGCGGCATCGCACATCGCCAGCCGATCGGCGTCGCCGTCGACCGCGATGCCGATGTCGGCGCGGTGCTCGAGCACCGCGCGACGAAGCGCCTCGGGATTCGTCGCGCCGACCGCATCGTTGATGTTCATTCCGTTCGGCGACGTGCCGATCGAAACGACGTCGGCGCCGAGCTCGTGGAACACGTGCGGCGCGGTGTTGTACGCCGCGCCGTTCGCGCAATCGACGACGAGCCGCAGCCCGCGCAGGTCGAAGTCGTTCGGGAACGTGCTCTTGCAGAACTCGATGTAGCGCCCGCCGGCGTCCTCGACGCGGCGCGCCCGCCCGAGCTGGTCGGACGCGACGCAGCGCAGCGGCTCCTCCATCGCGAGCTCGATGCGCTCCTCGATCGCGTCGTCGAGCTTGTTGCCGTCGGCCGAGAAAAACTTGATGCCGTTGTCGTCGTACGGGTTGTGCGACGCGCTGATCACGACGCCGGCGGCGAGCCGCAGCGCCCGCGTCAGGTACGCGACCGCGGGCGTGGGAACCGGACCCGACATCAGCACGTTGACGCCGGCCGACGAGAAGCCCGCCTCGAGCGCCGCTTCGAGCAGGTAACCCGAGATCCGCGTGTCCTTGCCGATCAGCACCGACGGTCGCGTCGCACCGGGGCGCTGCGCGAGCACCCGGCCCGCCGCATGTCCGAGCCGCAGCACGAAATCCGGCGTGATCGGCACTTCGCCGACCCGTCCGCGCACGCCATCGGTGCCGAAATACTTTCTTGTCATCTGCTGCCCTCGATCGAACTCCAGACCGCCAGCGCGTCGCGGCTGGCGGCGACGTCGTGCACGCGCACGACCGCCGCGCCGCGCGCGACCGCAGCCAGCATAGCTGCCAGGCTGCCGGGCAGCCGTTGCGAAACGTCACGCCCGGTCAGCGCGCCGATCATCGACTTGCGCGACACCCCGACCAGCACCGGCGCGATCTCGGCCAGCGCCGGCAGCCGCCTAATCAACTCCAGATTGTGCTCGAGCGTCTTGCCGAAGCCGATGCCGGGATCCACGAGGATCCGCGGCCCGACCACGCCGGCGCCGCGCAGCGCGTCGACCCGGGCGCGCAGGAATTCTCGCACGTCGGCGACCACGTCCCGGTATTCGGGCGCCTGCTGCATCGTCGCCGGCTCGCCGCGCATGTGCATCACGCACACGGCGACCGCGCTGCCCGCGACCGCGGCGATCGCGTCGGGCTCGCGAAAGCCGCCGATGTCGTTGATCAGATCGCAGCCCGCAGCGATCGCGCGCCGCATCGTCTCGGGCTTTCGCGTGTCCACCGACAGCGGACAGCCGCAGCCGGCGAGCGCTTCGAGCACCGGCGCAAGGCGCCGCCACTCGTCGTCGGCCGACACCGGCGCGGCGCCCGGCCGCGTCGATTCGGCGCCGATGTCGAGCAAATCGGCGCCCTCGTCAATCATCCGCCGCGCCGCATCGATCGCGGCCGCCGGTTCGCTGAAGCGACCGCCGTCGGAGAACGAATCGGGCGTGACGTTGAGCACGCCCATCAGCAACGGCCGCTGCAGCGTCAGGCCGAAGCGGCCGCATCGAAGGATCGGAATCGACATCCGGCGCCCGTCGCCGGCGCAGCGTCGCGGG
>DATLGW010000788.1:0-9497 GCA_035540315.1 Burkholderiaceae bacterium
CGCAGCGGATCAAGGAAGCGCGCGAGAATGCGCAGAAGGAGGGCGTGACCGACAAGGTGACGTTCATCCACGGCGACATCTTCGAGCTGTCGCCGCAGGAGCTGGGCAAGGCGTCGGTGATCTCGCTGTACCTGCTGCCCGGCCTGAACCTGAAGCTGCGCCCGACGCTGTGGCAGCTCAAGCCCGGCACGCGGATCGTGTCGCATGCATTCGACATGGGCGATTGGAAGCCGGAGAAGGAGCTCGACGTCAACGGCCGCCGCGTCTACTTCTGGCGGGTTCCGGAGCGCAAGCCGGGCAACTGATCCGGTGAGCGAGCTGTCCACGCGGCGCGGCGAGCGCGTGCCGCCGCGCCGCGGTCCGGTGCGCCGCGCACTCGCTGCCCGGGCCGCAACCGCGATCGCAGCGGCGGCGATCGCCGCGACCGCCGCCTGCGGCTCGCTCGCGCAGCCACCGTCGCAGGCGGCGCAGGCGGCGCCGCAGCGCGCGCCGGACGTGCCGTACGAGCCGTCGCCGCCGGAGGTCGTCGATGCGATGCTGCAGCTGGCGCAGGTGTCGCCGGGCGATCGGCTCTACGATCTCGGTTCCGGCGACGGCCGCATCGTGATCGCCGCCGCCCGCCGCCACGGCGCGCGGGCCGTGGGCGTCGACATCGATCCGCAGCGGATCGCCGAGGCGAACCGCAACGCCCGCGCCGCCGGCGTCGACGATCGGGTCCGGTTCGTGCAGGCCGACCTGTTCGAGTTCGATTTCAGCGACGCCGACGTCGTCACGATGTTCCTGTGGCCGCACGTGAACCTGAAGCTGCGACCGAAGCTGCAGGCGCTGCGGCCCGGCACGCGGATCGTGTCGCATTGGCACGACCTCGGCGAATGGCAGCCGGATCGGATGATCGACGTGCGCACCGCCACCCGCGTGCACCGCGTGTTCCTGTGGGTGGTCCGGTGAAAAGGCGCGGCGCGCGAAGCGGGCGGCGAGTCCGACTGCGCCGCCGCGCTGCGGCTCAGGCGGACCAGCCGCCGCCGAGCGCCTTGTAGAGATCGACCGACGACTGCAGCCGGGCCAGCCGCGCGAGCGCGAGCTGGTCCTGCGCCTGGAACAGCGCGCGCTGCGCATCGAGCACCGACAGCAGCGCATCGCTGCCTTCGCGATAACGGATTTCGGCCAGCCGAAGCGCCTGCTCGGCCTCGTCGCGTGCCTGCTGCTGCAGCGATTCCTGCGCGGCGCGCCGATCGATCGCGTTCAGCGCGTTCTCCACGTCCACCAGCGCCGCCAGCACCGCACTGCGATACGACTCGAGCAGCTCGCGCGCGCGCGACTCGCCGATCGCGACCTGGCCGCGCAGGCGACCGCCGTCGAAGATCGGCTGCAGCAGCGATGCTGCGATCGACGTCGCGAGGCCGGGCGCACCGGCCAGCGCCGACAGCGCAGTGCTGGCCAGCCCCGCCGATCCCGTCAGCTGGATTCCCGGCAGCAGCGCCGCGCGCGCTGCGACGACGTTCGCGTTCGCCGCCGCCAGGCGCGCTTCGGCCGCCGCCAGGTCCGGACGGCGCAGCAGCAGATCCGCCGGCAGTCCCGGCGCGACCTGCGGCAGCGCGATCGACGCGATCGGATGAGCCGCGACATCGAAATCCTGCGGCGGCCGGCCGATCAGCGCGGCCAGCGCCGCGAGCGCCTGGCGCTGCTGCAGCTCGAGCGGCGGGATCGATGCCTGCTGGCTCAGGATCGCGCTGCGCTGGCGCGCGACGTCCACTCCCGACGCCGCACCGTGCCGCGCGCGCGCGTCGACCAGCTGATGGACCCGCTCGGCGATCGCGACGTTCTGGCGCGCGATCTCGAGCCGCTCGCGGATCGACTGCAGCTGGAAGTACGCCGACGCCACGCCGGCGACCAGCATCAGCTCGACGCCGTGGCGATCGTAGCCGCTGGCCCGCGCGGCGGCTTCGGCCGCATGGATCGACGCGGCGATCCGGCCCCAGACGTCGACCTCGTAGCTGGCGTTGAACGTGACTGCGGCCGCCTGCGACGCCGGCGCGCCGCTGCCGCCGTCGCGCCGCGAAACGCTGAGGCCGCCGGAGACGACCGGGAACAGCGACGCGCCCGCGATCGCTGCCTGCGCCTCGGCCTGCCGCACCCGCTCGATCGCGATCGCCAGGTCCGGGTTGCCTTCGATCGCTGCCGCGACCAGCGCCACCAGGTCCGGCGAACCGTAGCTCGCCCACCATCCCGCTTCGATTGCCGGCGCATCGGCGGCGGCCGGCGCGTGCCACTGTGCCGGCATCGGCACCGCGGGCACGGCCGTCGGTGACAGCGTCGCGCAGCCGCCGGTCGCGACGGCGACGGCGATCACGGCCATTCGCAACGGGAAGTTCTTCGTCATCATCATCGTTCAATCGGCCGCGAGCGCGACCACCGGATCGAGCCGCGCCGCCTTGCGCGCGGGGAAGTAGCCGAACACCAGGCCGGTCGCGAAAGCACAGCCGAATGCGAGCGCGACCGGCACGATCGAGAACTGCACCGGAATCCCCAGCGTCTGCGCGCCCAGCGCCACTGCCAGGCCGATCGTCACGCCGATCGCGCCGCCGATCGTCGCGACCACCACCGCCTCGGTCAGAAACTGCTGCAGGATGTTGCGCATCCGCGCGCCGATCGCCATCCGGATCCCGATCTCCCTCGTGCGCTCGGTCACGCTGACCAGCATGATGTTCATCACGCCGATGCCGCCGACCAGCAGCGAGATCGCTGCGACCGAACCCAGCAACAGCGTCATCGTCGTCTGTGTCGCCGACGCGGCATCGATGATCGCCGCCATGTTGCGGATCTGGAATCCGGCGCCGCCATGGCGGTCGATCAGCAGCTGCGCGGCCGCCTGCTGCGTGTCGCCGATCCGCGCGACGTCGGCCACGGCGACCGTGATGTTGCGCAGGTAGCGCGGGCCGAACAGCCGCAACGTCGCGGTGCTGACCGGCACGAATGCGACGTCGTCCTGATCGGCGCCCATCGGGGAGGCGCCGCGCACGCCCATCACGCCGATCACCTGGAACACCGATTGGTTCACCAGCAGATGCCGGCCCACCGGATCGGCGTCGCCGAACAGCCGGTCGGCCACCGTGCGCCCGAGCACGATCACCGGCGCATACGACGTCGCGTCGGCGTCCGAGAAGAACGTGCCGCGGTCGATCCGCCAGTCGCGTGCGATGGGAAAGCTCGGACTGGTCCCGGTGACCTGAGACTGATAGTCGGCGTTGCCGTAGCGCAGCGTGACCGTCCCCGGCAGCTCCGGCACTGCCGCCGCGACGTTCGGCAGCTGCGCGATCGCATCGGCGTCGGCCGGCGTCAGCAGCGCGGCGCCGGCGCCGGCGCCGCGGGCGGCCATCGGGCGCACCAGCAGCAGGTTGCTGCCCATGCTGCCGATGCGATCGACGACCTCCTGCTTCGCGCCGTCGCCGATCGCCAGCATCGTGATCACCGACGCGACGCCGATCACGATGCCCAGCAGCGTCAGCACCGTGCGGAACAGGTTCGCTCGCAGCGACCGCAGCGCAAGCCGCGTCGACACCAGCGCATCGGTCAGCAGCGACGCATCGCGCACCGGCGCGTCGGCCGGCGCGGGCGCTGCAGCGGCGCGCTGCGGCTGCGCGCGCGTGTCGGCGACGATGCGTCCGTCCTTGAGCTCGATCACGCGTCGCGCGTGCTCTGCGACCTGCCGGTCGTGCGTGATCACGATCACCGTGTGGCCCTGCTCGGAGAGCCGGCGCAACAACGCCATCACCTCCTGGCCGCTGCGGCTGTCCAGCGCGCCGGTCGGCTCGTCGGCCAGCAGGATCCGCCCGCCGTTCATCAGCGCCCGGGCGATCGACACGCGCTGCTGCTGTCCGCCCGACAGCTGGTTCGGCCGGTGGGCTGCGCGATCGCCGAGCCCCAGCGCCTCGAGCAGCGCCCGCGAGCGCTCGCGCCGCCGCGCCGGCTCGGCGCCGGCATAGATCGCCGGCACCTCGACGTTCTCCTGCGCGGTCGCGGTCGGAATCAGGTTGTAGCTCTGGAACACGAAACCGAACGCGTCGCGGCGCAGCCGCGCGAGCTCGTCGCGGTCGAGCGACGACACGTCGCGGCCAGCGAAGCGGTACGTGCCGCTGCTCGGGCGGTCGAGGCAGCCGAGCAGGTTCATCAGCGTCGACTTGCCCGACCCCGATGCACCCATGATCGCGACGAACTCGCCGCGCTCGATCGTCACGTCGATCCCGTGCAGCACTTGCACCGAAAGATCGTGATTGCGGTACGTCTTCGTGACGTCGCGCAACTCGATCAGCGGCGGGTCGCGAACCAGTTCGGCATTCATCGCGATTGCGCGCGTCACAGTCGCAGCAGGCGCGGCGCGCCTGCGGCCGGGCCGCCGGCCGGCGCCGCGCTGCGCAGGCCGGCGACCACGCGCTCGCCCGGCTGCAGCCCCGAGACGACTTCGGCGGCGACGCGCGTCGTCAGACCGATCCGCACTTTCCGTTCCTCGAGGTGTCCGTCTGCGCCGACAACCTGCACGAGCGCTTCGCGGCCGGCGAACGCGGTGCGCGGATCCAGCGCGGTAGCGCGCGCCGGCGCCGATCCCGCAGCCGCGCGCCGCCGCTGTGCGGACGGCGCGTCGGCCGCGGGTCTGAGCGCCGCCACCGGAACCGTCGTCACGTCGCGCGCGGATTCGACGACGAAGAACACCTGCGCAGTCATCTGCGTCATCAGCTCGCCCTTCGGGTTCGGCACGTCGAACAGCGCGTTGTACAGCACGACGCTGTTGACGATTTCCGGCGTCGGCTCGATCCGCCGCAGCGTCGCATGCCAGCGCCGCCCCTGCGAGCCGAGCGTCGTGAAGTAGACGTCCATGCCAACCTTCAGCCGCGACACGTCGGCCTCGGACACCTGCGCCTGCACCGTCATCGTCGACAGGTCGGCGATCCGCAGGATCACCGGCGCCTGGTGCGTCGCGTTCAGCGTCTGGCCTTCCTTGGCGGTCTGCGACACCACGGTGCCGGCGATCGGCGCATGGATCCGCGCGTACTTCAGGTTCGCCTCGTCGGCGCGCAGCGTCGATTCGGTCTGCTCGATCTGCGCGCGAATCATCTCGATCTGCGCAGTCAGCGACCGCACCGACGCCTCGGCCGTCTGCGCCGCCTCGGTGGTCGTCGCGTTCTCGCGCAGCAGGTTGCGTTGTCGCGTCAGCTGCTGCTGCGCCAGCGTGCGCTGCGCCTGGCGGTCCTCGAGCTGCGCGCGCAGTCCGCGCAGCTGCGCGCGCGACGCATCGGCGCGCGCTTGCAGCAGCGTCGGGTCGATTTCCGCCAGCAGATCGCCGGCCGCCACGGTCGAGCCCACCTGGACGTGGACCCGGCGCAGCTGCCCCGATACCTGAGTGCCGACGTCGACGAAGTCGCGCGGCTGCAGCGTCCCGGTCGCGGTGACGGTATCCTCGAGATCGCCTCGTTGCACTGCCACGGTCAGCAGGTTCGGATCGACGCCGTCGCGAGATGCCCAGGCGTCCCAGCCGTAATAGCCGGTCGCCGCGATTGCGGCCGTGCAGGCGATCGCCAGCAGCAGCCGTGCGCTGCGGCGCCGGGCGGGCCGGGCCCGCGGATTCGGCAGCAAAGGCGAGCGCAGGTCGGTTTTTTCCATGCGGCGCAGTATGCGAGGCCAGCGCGCAAGCATTGCGCAGCAATCTTGGAAACGTGTAACGATTTGCAAGCGCATCGCGGATCGGCGGCGTCGCGCGCCCGATTTGCACGAATGCTCCACATTTGCTGCCTAAGCTGCCGGCCATGACCGACAGCGTTCCTCAGCGACGCGGACTCCGACCGCGCTTCGATCGCCTGCGCACGCGGCTGCTGCTCTCGTTCGCAGCCGCCAGCGGCGCGCTGATGCTGGCTGCGTCGCTCGCGGTCGGCTGGAGCATCGAGAGCGATTTCTTCGAGTCGCTGGCGCGCGCCGACCGGGCGCGGCTCGACGCGTTCGCGACCCGGCTGGCAAGCGAATATCGCGACGAGCGCGGCTGGGACGCGCTGGCGGCGGACCGCGAGCGTTGGCAGCGGCTGTCGCGCGAGGCGCTGGGCTTCACCCGCGGTCTGCGGGACCCGGCGCTCGGCGAAATCCCGCTGACGATCGATCCGCGGCTGATGCTGTTCGACGCCGAGCGGCGGTTGCTGATCGGCAGCGACGAGCGTGCGGCCGAGGCCGAACGGGTGCCGATTTCCGTCGACGACGCCACGGTCGGCTATCTCGGCTACGTGCCGCGGCGCCGGCTCGCCGAGTCGATCGACGCGCTGTTCGCCCAACGCCAGCGCGACAAGCTGCTGGCGATCGGCGCGGCGATGTTCGTTGCGTCGCTGCTGGTCGCGGCCGGTCTTGCGCAGTGGCTGTCGCGTCGGATCTTGCGGATCGCCGCCGCAACCGATGCGCTGATCGCCGGCGACTACGACGTCCGCCTCGATCCGGCGGGCCACGACGAGATCGCGCAGCTGAGCCGCAACTTCAATCGCCTCGCCGAGACGCTCGCGGCGGCGCGGCAGTCGCGCCGGCAGTGGATCGCCGACATCGCGCACGAGCTGCGCACGCCGCTGGCGGTGCTGCGCGGCGAGATCGAGGCGATGCAGGACGGCGTGCGCCGGCTCGATGACGGCAGCCTCGCATCGCTGGCGCAGGAGGTGGGCCGCCTGGGGCGGCTGATCGAGGACCTGCGACTGCTGTCGTCGGCCGATCTCGGCGCATTGACGTACCGGATGGAATCGTTCGATCTCGCCGACGTGATTGCGGAGGCGATCGGGGCACACCGGCGTTCGCTCGACGAGCAGCAGCTCGACTGCCGGCTGCAGCTGGCCGAGGGCTGCATCGTTCGGGCCGATCGCGAACGCATCGTGCAGGTCTTCGGAAACCTGATCCAGAACACGCTGCGCTACACCGATGCGCCCGGTCGGGTGGCCGTCGCGCTGACCTGCAGCGACGGCGATGCCGTGGTCTGCTGGGACGACTCGAGCCCGGGCGTGCCGGCGGATCGGCTGCCGCGGCTGACCGAGCGGCTGTACCGCGTCGACGAATCGCGAAGCCGCGCCCACGGCGGCTCCGGGCTCGGGCTTGCGATCGTGCGCGCAATCGTCGATGCGCACGGCGGTGCGCTGGTCGCGGGCCCAAGTCCGTTGGGCGGGCTGCGGATCGAGCTGCGCATCCCATTGGATCGCGGCGAAAGCCGATGATCCCGACCCTGCAGCCTGCGCGGAAGCTCGCGCACGAGGACGGCGGCGTCGCCGAAAATCGCAGCGATGCGGAGCCGACGATGCCGGATCGGGTGCTGATCGTCGAGGACGAGCCCAAGCTCGCCGAGCTGTTGCGCGAGTACCTGCAGCGCAACGGATTCGAAACGGCGGTGCTGGGCCGCGGCGACGAGGTCGAGCCATGGATGCGCGCGAACGCCGCGGATCTGGTGCTGCTCGACCTGATGCTGCCGGGACTGAACGGCCTGGAGGTCTGCAAGCGGCTGCGCAGTTTCACGGATGCGGCGATCATCATGGTCACGGCGCGGGTCGAGGAGATCGACCGGCTGCTGGGACTGGAGCTCGGCGCGGACGACTACATCTGCAAGCCGTTCTCGCCGCGCGAGGTGGTCGCGCGCGTGAAGGCGGTGCTGCGCCGAGGACGGCACCGGCCGGCGCAGGCGGGCGGCGCAGTCGCGTTCGACGACGCGAGCCAGCGCGTGACGGTCGACGGCAGCACGGTCGCGCTGACGGCGGTCGAATACCAGTTGCTGAAGGTCCTCGCGAGCCGGCCGGGGCGCATCTATTCGCGCGACCAGCTGATCGATGCGATGTACCGCGATGCCCGCGTCGTCGCGGACCGCACGGTCGACAGCCACATCCGCAAGCTCAGGCGCAAGCTCGCCGACGCCGTGCCGCAGCGCGAGCTGATCCAGTCGGTGTACGGGGTCGGGTACAAATACGGGGAGTGAGCATTTCGTGCTTGGCGTTGCGGTTCGTGCCGGGCGAGGGCGGGGTTCGGCGGCCGCTCATGAGGACGCGCCGCCGCGCCTGCGGCGCGGCGGTTCCCTCGCTACGCGCGAATCGCTCCGACCCGCCCGCAATCCTCGGCGCTTCGCGCCTGCGGGCGCGGGCGGGGCCCCGGGCGATTTATTCGCGCTGCGCTCGGCGCGTCCTAAATTGCGGCCGCCGAACCCCGCCCCCGCCCATCGCGCGTGTGCGCTTGCGCGCGCTCAAAACGCCGTCGTTTCGGCATACAGAAGCACCACTGCAACAACGGATCGGCGGAAGGGCTCGGATTCGACAGTGCGTGCTGTTAGGTTAAGGGCGACTCGCGCGTGCACGCGGCCTCAACGGCGCGGGGTGGCGATCGATGGCCGCGATTTGGGAGGCGCCTCCCCATGAGCGGCCGTCGATCGCCACCCCGCGCCGGCACCCATGTCAGCGTGGAACCGCAGCGGCCGCTGAGCGAGCACGCGCCGCGATGCCGGCGCGGAAGGCGGCGTACAGCGCCAGGATCGACAGCGCCAGCGCCGAGGCCAGGTACAGCGGCGCCGCCTGGCTGCCCGTCGCATCCTGCACCCAGCCCGCCAGCGGCGGCACGCCGCCGTGCCCCACGTACAGCCACAGGTAGAACACGCCCATGCCGAGCGCGCGGTTCTCCGGCCGAAGCACCTGCGCCGGCAGCGACATGATCAGCCCGACCGGGAGTCCCATCAGCAGCCCCGCGCCGATCAGCATCGCTTCCGGCGTCGCGAACCCGGACGCAAGCCCGGCGAGGCAGGCGCTCCAGCCGCCGATGCCCAGCGCCATCAGCGGCCACGCGCGTTTCCAGTGCTGCGCCGCCAGCCCGCCGAGCTGGATCGACGCGACGACGATCCAGGTCGAGGCCGCGATCACGAAGCCGGCGCGCGCGACCGGATAGCCGGCGGCCGCAAGAAACGTCGGCACGAAACCCGACATCACCGCGAACGCGCCGTTGTAGATGCCCCAGATCGCGCCGGCGATGCAGACCAGCGCGAGCTCCGCGCGCGACAGGCGCCCGCCGGCCGCAATCGATCCGGCGGGGCGGCCATCGTTGTCGTGCTTCCGGTACGCAGTGCCTACCAGCAGCAGCGCGGCCAGCGCGAACGCCGCGGACACGCCGAGCGCGAGCGCCCAGCCCGCCGATTCGGCCAGCCAGCCCAGCGACAGCAGCGCCAGGCCGATCCCGATCGGAAACGAGTTCACGAAGATCGCCATCGCCAGCACGATCTCGCGTCCGGCGAACCAGTCGGTCACCATCTTCGACATCAGCACGTTCAACAGCACCGCGCCGATGCCGGACGAGCCGCGGCCGATCGCGAGCATCGTCGCGCTGTCGGCGACGCTCGTCAGCGCGCCGCCGGCGACCATCAGCGCGAGCCCGAGCATCAGCACGCGCTTGTCGCCGAAGCGCCGCCCGGCGGCGCCTGCAGGCAGCGCCATCACGACGCCGGGCAGGAAGTACAGACC
>DATLGW010000789.1:0-4599 GCA_035540315.1 Burkholderiaceae bacterium
CGCGCCAACTCGCCATCGGTCGTGTACTCGAAGCGCTTGACGTTGCCGAGCGCATCGCGGACCGCCGTCAGCATCCCCAGCGCGTCGTACTCGTAGCGCACTGCCTGCCCCAGTGCGTCGCGACGCTCGATGACGCGGCCGCCCGAGTCGCGCTGCCACTGCACGTTCGCACCGGTGGAGTCCTGAACCGCCACCAGTTCGCCGTTGCGGTCGTAGCGGTACAGCAGCGTCAGTCCGCCGGACGCGCGCAGCGCGATCAGCGCGCCGTCGGCGTCGCGCAGCAGCTGCATCGAGCGGCCCAGGCCGTCGACTGCGTGCACGAGCCGGCCGGCCGCGTCGTAACGCAAGCGCTCCACGGCGCCGGCCCGCTGCAGCGCGACCAGGCGTCCGGCCGGGTCGTACTCGTAGCGCGTCGCCTGGCCCGCCGGACCCGTTTCCGCGATGACGCGTCCGCGAGCATCGTATTGGTATCGAGTCTCCGCGCCCAGCGGGTCGATGCGCGCCGCGACGCGTCCCGCGCCGTCGTATTCGTAACGTACCGTCGCGCCGGCAGGATCGGTCTTGGCGACGAGCCGATCCTGCGCATCCCATTGCCATGCCCAAAGGCCGCCCAGCGGCGACCTCGCACGCACCAGGTTGCCCCGATCGTCGTGCTCGAGCTCGTAGCGGTCGCCGATCTCGTTCGTCAACGTCCGCAGCCGGCCTTGCGGATCGTAGCCGAGCGCGCGCACGGGTTCGCCCGGCAACTTGAATACCGCGACGCTGCCGTCGGCGGCATACGACAGCCGAGCCATCGTCTGCTCACCGGACTTCACCTCGATCGGTCTGTTCCGCTCGTCGTAGCGGATCGTCTCGCGCGTTCCGTCGGCGCGAGTGATCGACGCGATCCGCGTCGTTTCGCCGAGATAGTCGAGCCGACCGGCGCGCCCCTTCGAATCGCTGACCTCGACCAGCCGGCCGGCCGCATCGTAACCGAGGCGCGCGACGCGCCCCTGCGGATCGCCGACCGCGAGCGGCCTGCCTGCCGCGTCGAACGCGATCGCCACCGAGTGCCCGCCGGGGTCGACGATTTGCACGGCGCGCGCCGGTACGATCCAGCGAACGATCGTGACGGCACCGGTGGGATCGATGCGCCGCTGCTCGAGCCGGCGATCGTCGTATTCGAACCGCTCCTGTGCGCCGTCGGCCCAGCGGCGGCTCACGACCCGGCCGCGCCCGTCGTAGGCAAGCCGCACCGGACCTGCGAGCGGGCCCTCGATCGAAACGAGCTGCCCTTTTGCGTCGTACGCGTACCGTACCGGCGCGCGCTGATTGACCTGGACCGACACGAGCCGGTCGTTGTCGTACGCGTAACGCACGATCGCGCCGGTCGATGCGACGATTCGGGTCACGCGCCCGCGCTGATCGGTGTCGAACGCGAGTTGCGCACCTTTCGCACCCGCGATCGCCGAGAGCGCGCCGCTGGGGCCGTAGCGGACCACGAGCGCATTGCCGCGGCCGTCGACTCGCTCGACGAGCCGTCCGTTGTCGTCGAACGACTCGGTCGTCCCGTCGAGCCGTTGCCGCACGCGCCGTTGGCCGGCGACGACGATTCGTTCGCCCGTCACCGCCCGATACTCGCCGCGGCCCGGCTGGGCGATGAACACGGTGTTGCCCGAGAGCTCCTCGAGCAGCAGCGCGCTGCCGCGCGCGGTCAGCCGGGCGCCCCAGTTCAGCCGCCAGCGCGCCCCCAGCGGGCCGACCGCGTTGTCGCGCGTCTGCAGCGCGCGCTCGACCGCAATCTCGATCGGGCCCGCGTGCAGCACGAAGTCGGTCACGCGCGCCCGCAGCCGGCCGGTCAGCGGATCCACCTGCTCTTGCGCGGCGACGGCGGTCCCGCCCGCGACGACGACGAGCGGTATCAGCAGCGCAAACACGCAGCGCGCAGTACGCGCAATTCGCGTTCGGGCAACGGCCGTGGGAAGCATGTTCCGCCTGCTGCGCAAGCGCGGGTCAGTTGCTGCCGCAGTGCCGTCTGCCGTCGGGACCGGTGTGACAATGGCTGGCGGAGCCGCTCCCGCCACCGCCGCCCATGCCACCGGCACCGGGCATCAGGTTCCGGTAGTCTGGGCGCTGGATCCCGCCGCCCACAGGCGGGTGTCCATACCCGAATCCGCCATAACCGCCCGGGGCCTGCCCCTGCGCCGTACCCGTCGGCACCACCGGCGCGCCGTAGGCACCCTGCGGCTGACCGGCTCCGGCCTGGCCGGCGTTGCCGGAGGCTGCCGAGGGTCCGAACCCGCCGGCGAAATCGTCGCCACCGGGCAGCGGCACGCGGGTCTGCTCGCCGGACGTCGCTGCGCCCGCGCCGCGCGACGACGGGTCGCGCGGCGGCCTGGCCGGGGGTCGCGGCGGATCGGCACCTGCCGACGGCGCAGGCGCCGCGGGGCTCGCGGCGGGCTCCCCGTCGGGCCGCTGCGCCAGCTGGCTCCATGCCGCCGACAGGCACGCCTGCGCTTCCGGAATCGCCAACTGCCCCTTGGTCACGATCTTCAGAAGCGACCGGATCTCCTCGCGCTTCGCGGCGATCTCGGTTTCGAACTGCGTGAGGCGGGTCTGCATCCTCGTCCATCGAGCGGCGTTGTCGGCAATCTTCGCGGCGGTCCTCGCGTCCTCGTCGGCCAAGCTTCGGGTCAATTCCGCCTGCTTGTCATTCAACTCAGCCAGGCGCGAGTGCTCGTCGGCCATCGCGCTCGCGACCCGCTGCGTGATCTGCTCGATCTGAGCCTGCAGGCTGGCAATCACCCCGCTGTCGCGGACGAGCCATGGCTTTCCCTGCTCCGCTGCCAGCGCCGCCCGGGCCGCCGACAACTCGCCCCGGGCTGCCGCGGCCTGTTGCGCGGCCGCGTTGTGAGCCGTTCGCAGCGCCGTCAGCTGCGGCTCGTACTGCGCGCGGATCGCCGCCTTGCTCTCGTCGGCGGCCCGGCGGATGTGCACGTCTCCGACCCCGGCCGATCCGCCTCGCTGCGCCATCTCGGCCGTCAGTTCGTTGCGCTGGGCCTCCAGCGACTGGACCCGGCGCTCGGCGCCCGCAAGCTGGGTCTGGTAATTCGCGACCTGCGCCTGAACGCCCCAAAGTGCCGCTTCGAGTCCCAGCATCGCCGTCGTCGCCACCGGTTTCGAAGCCGAACCGGATATCGCCTTGAGGCCGTCGCAGACGATCCTTGCAACGGTCTCGACGTCGGCGGCATGACTCGGCGCAGCAGCTGCCAGCGACACGGCAGCGCACAGCGAGAGCCTTGCGCTCCAACTCGTCACGCCGATTCCCATCCCAGTCTCCTCGCCGGCAGCGCAAGCGCGTCGCCGGCCTTTCTCGTCAACGTTCCAGCACGGCTCGCAGATCCAATCGGTTCGGCGTGACGCTGGTCGGTTCCAGCCTGAATCCCGTGAATTTCTGTCTGGACAGGTCGCGCGCGATCAGCGATGTCCTGCCTTGGTATTCGAGCGCGAGCTCCGCGGTGCCGCTGGCGAACTGCCGCAGATGCACGCCGCGTACGCCCTGCACGTTGCTCTCGAGGAACCGCTGCACGAAATCCAGGTGCCGGTACGACACCAGCCCGGTGATCGTGACGGTGATCTCGGTGGCGTCGGCGGCAGGCGGGCCGCCCCCGCCGACGCCGGTACCGACAGCCTGCGGTGCCGCAACGGTCGGCTGGCGCACCGCGACGAGCTGCTGCATCGCCGATACGAACGCGTCGGCGATCTCCTCGCTCGCTTCGCGAATCGCGAGCACGCCGCCCTGCATCTCGTCGATATGCGCCTTGCTCGACTGCGCGGTGTGCGCCGCCAGCACGCGCGCGTCGTCGGTGCGGATCGCGCGCGCCTGCACGGTCGCCTGCAACGTCTGCATGTTCGTGCCGAGCAGACGGCCGCCGGCGTTCTTCGAGATCGCGGTGCCGGTGATGACGATCTGTGCGCCGAACTGCAGCCCGGCGAGCGCCGCGCCGCGATCGTCTCCTTCCATCATCCGCAGCGCCTTGTCGCGCGCGATGTTGCGCTTGACCGTCTGCGGGTCGACGACCGCGAAGCCCGCAGACATCAGCTTGGCTGCGATCGCGCTCTCGGCCTGTCCGATCGTCTCCCAGCCGGTGGTGCCGAACATGCCGGCTACCTTTTCCTCGAACACCAGCGCGACCTTCGCCGGCGCGGCGACGGCGCCTGCCGCGCCGAACCCGGCCCCCAGCAGCGCATCGACGCCGATCAGCAGCGCGAGCAGCGTCAGGATCGAACGGCTGCAAACGCGCTGCGACGATGGGCGAATTCGGCGGTCGGCGGTGCGAGCGTCTGGATCAGGGGAGTCGGCCGTTGCCGGCGATGACGCGAGTCTGCCCCTCGACAGGAAGATCGGTCTTCCATCGGGCGGTTCCGATGATCGATACATCCTCCCTCCCTGGCAGCGAGGACGTGCAGGCCACTGTCATCGGCGCGCCAGGAACGGGGAAACAGGTCAGGTTCGGGGCAACGCGGTCAGCGCTGTCAGCGTAGCATTGCCGCCGAAAAATACAAGGTGCAAGATCGATGCAAGCTGAGTCCGGCCGGCGACCCCCGCGGCTGCGGGCG
>DATLGW010000790.1:0-2235 GCA_035540315.1 Burkholderiaceae bacterium
GAAGTAGCCCGACGTCGCATCGAAGATCGCGGAAACGATGCTGTTGGCGCCGCCGATCACCGCGGCGCCCGACAGCAGCCCCGCCGCGCTGCCCAGGCCGCCCACCACCAGCACGAAGAACGACTGCAGCACGAAGTCCAGCCCCATGAACGGCTGCACCGGAACGAGCGGCGCGATCATCACGCCGCCGGCGCCGGCGATGCAGGTGCCGGCGACGAACGTCCACGCGGCGTACCGGCGCACGGGAATTCCCACCGCCCGCGCGAGCTCCGGGTTGTCGACCATCGCGCGGATGCGGCTGCCGGTCCGGCTGCGTCCGTACCAGGCGATCAGCGCCGCAAGCACCACGACGCAGATCGCGATCAGCACCAGCCGGTACGCCGGGTACGTGGTGCCCAGCACCGTCACGGTTCCGGAAACGGGCTCGGTCAAGCTGCGGTAGCCGAGCCCGAACCATGCTTCGATCGACTTGCGGATCAGCAGGCTCAGGCCCCAGGTCACGACCAGCGTGTCGAATGGCCGGTGATACAGCGGTCGCACCAGCCAGCGCTCGACCGCGAAACCCAGCACCCCGCACACGGCGAGCGCGACCGGCACCGCAGCCAGGAAAGGCAATCCGGCCGACTGCACGACGTGCGCGCAGTAGGCGCCGATCATGATCACCTCGCCGTGCGCGAGGTTCAGCACGCCGAGCAGTCCGAACACGACCGCGAGCCCCAACGCCAGCAGCGCCAGCGTCGAGACCGCGTACAGCACGTTCAGCGCGTGCGCGACCAGTACCGGATCCAACGGCGCGCGCCTCGTCAGGCGCCGGTCAGGTCTTGCATTCGGTCCCGCTCGGCACCGCGTCGAGCTTTCGCACCACGGAGAACTCCGTCCCCTTGCATTCGGCCAGGAACATGTCCTTGTCGACGTGACGCCCGCGCATCGTCGCGCGCCCCGAGGCCGTCTGGAACGACAAGCCCTCGGACGCGGCCATCAGTTTCTTCGAGTCCGCGCTGCCGGCTTTCTCGAACAGCGCCTTCGCGAAATTCAGCCCCGCATAGCAGTCCACGCCGATCGTCGCCAGTTGCGGTGCCTTCTCGCCGTGCTTGGCCGTGTAGGCCGCGCGGAACTGCTTGTTCGCCGCGCTCGGATCGTTCGCGAAGTAGCCCATGCACGAGAACAGACCGGCGCTGTTCTCGGCGCCGATGCCCAGCAGCGTGTTCTCCTCGAGCAGCAGCGCCAGCCGCGTGATGTCCTTCGCCAGGCCGAAGCCGGCGAACGTGCGGTTGAAATTCACGTTGTCGGCGCCCACGAGCGTGACGACCACTGCATCGGGCTTGGCAGTGCGGATCCGCGTGACGACCTCCTCGAATTTGTTCGGAGCGCCGAACGGCACGTACTCCTCGGCGGCGATCCGCCCGCCGGCCTGCGCGACGAATTTTTTGACCTGGTCGTTGGTGCGGCGCGGCCACACGTAATCGTTGCCGATCAGGAAGAACGACTTCGCGTTGCGCTGCTTGACCAGGAAATCGGTCGCGGGCTGCGCCTGCTGCGGCGGCGTCTCGCCCAGGCAGTACAGGTTCGGCGAACAGTCGCCGCCCTCGTAGACCGGCGTGTAGATGTACGGCGTGCGCCCCTTGACCGTCGTCACCACTGCCTCGCGCGTCGCGCTGTCGTGCGAGCCGATCAGGCAGTCCACCTTCTCGTCGAGCATCAGCCTCACCGCAGAGCGCGCGGTATCGGCCGGCGGGCCGCCGGCATCGGCGAACAGCAGCCGCACCGGTCGACCCGCGATACCGCCGCCCTGGTTGATCTGGTCTGCGGCCAGCTCCGCGCACGCCCGCTGCGTCGGACCGAAAAGCGACGCCGGGCCGCTCAGCGCGATCATCATCCCGACCTTGAATTCCTTCGGTTGCGCGGCGCCGTGGCGCGCGATTCCCGCGGTACCGACCGCGACTGCCGCGGCCTGCAGCAGCCGGCGGCGGTATGCATCATGCGTGGAGTGCATCATCGGTCTCCTGTCGTGTGTCGTTGAAGATCAGCGTCGGAGGCATCAGCCGATGCCGGGGGGCGCCGGCAGCGGCGGCAGCACCGCCTCGACGGCCATGCCGATCGCCAGCAGCCGCGCGTCGTCGCCGGCTGCGCCGGTCAGCTCGATGCCGACCGGCAAGCCTGCCACCGTCAGCCCCGCCGGCAGGCTCAGTCCCGGCACTCCGGCGACGCTGCCCGGACTGCTGTTGCGGATGAACG